>JAEYWW010000210.1 GCA_023428805.1 Armatimonadota bacterium
GGGCAGGACGAGTACTGGAACTTTGTCATTGATCCCAAGCTCACCGAAGAGGTGTACGTGACCGCGATGGATGTCAAGCCCGGCAACCGCAAAGTGGTTCATCACGTGATCGCGTTCCTTGATGACAAAAACCGTGCGGAGAAGCTTGTCCAGGGTGATCGGGGCGACAAGAAGACGGCCTACCGCACCTTCGGTGGCGTCGGGTTCACGCCCGATGGAGCGATCGGCGGATGGGCTCCAGGAGTCCGCGCGCGCCATCTGCCAGAAGGCGCGGCATTCGTCCTCAAACCAGGCACGAAAATCATCCTTCAAGTTCACTATCATAAATCCGGGAAGGAGGAGGTGGATCAGACCAAGGTTGGCCTCTACTTCTCCAAGAAAAAGCCCGATCATCCGGTCGATATCGGCTGGCTGGCGAACCCGTTCATCAGGATCCCGGCTGGTGAAGCCAATTCGAAGTTCAAGTTCAGCTTCCCGATCCCGGTCGATATTCGGCTCTATTCCCTCATGCCCCACATGCACCTGCTGGGCAGAGAGATGAAGGCAACTCTGGTCAAGCCGGACGGCACAGAGGAGCCGCTGATTCTTGTCGACAAGTGGGACTTCAATTGGCAGTTGATCTACGCGCTGAAGGAGCCGATGCTGATCAAGGGCGGCTCAAAAATTCGAGTTGAAGCCACTTTCGACAACAGCGCGGACAACCCGAACAACCCGAGCGACCCTCCCAAGGAAGTTCGGTGGGGTGAAGAGACGACCGACGAAATGATGCTGCTGGTCGCGGTCTATTCGACCAGACCCTGAAGGGACCAGGCGGTTTTCCTGTTGACGGCCTGCTTCAGCAGGTCGTCATAGGCTAGTTCGTTGACCTCATAAGCGCCCAATGACGCCAAGTGCGGGTTCATCAGTTGGGCGTCAAATAAGGTGAAGCCGAGTTCCCGGCAATGCGCGATCATGTGATGAAGCGCGACCTTGCTCGCGTCGGTTTCCCGGTGGAACATCGACTCCGCGCTGAAGCATGAGCCGACCGCGAGGCCATAAATTCCGCCGACCAGATGTTCGTCGCGCCAGACTTCGCAGGAGTGCCCCCAGCCCTCTCTGTGGGCGTCGCAGAAGGCGCGGATGATGTCTTCGCTGATCCAGTTGTCGCCCGGGCGGAGGCACCCACGCATCACCCCCTCAAAGTCCTGATCGAAGGTGATTTGAAAACGACCGGAGTTGAGGGTGCGGCGCAGGGATCGGGAGATGTGGATGCCTTCCAGCGGGAAGAGCGCACGAAGGCGGGATTTGTACCAGTTGATCTCTCCCGCGTCCTCCGCCATCGGAAACCATCCTTCGTGATAGGCTTCCGCCAGCATCTGAGAGGTGAGAAGCCGGCCATCCACTGCGAGAAATTCTGCCATTTTTTGACGGACTCTTGACATGGCGAAATGGAAATGAGATACTAGACATATGACAACCAATGAATTCGTTGTTCGACAGATTCGTGACACGGGGAATCAGGTCCGCAAATCACTGTTTGATCTGCCGGAAGAGCACTGGAATGCCAGGATCAACGATCAGGCGATGTCACCGGCCGAAACCTTGGCTCATTTGACGGAGTGCCTGCTTGCCTTCCAGGCTTCTACCGAAGGCAGGGAACACGCGTGGGGTTCCTATGCTCCCTCAGACACAGGCCCCCAGGGGCTGATGAACGCATGGGAAGCCGAGCGCGGCAAGGTGTTGGAGATGGCCGAGAGCCTTTCCGAAGAGCATTTGGGCCATGCCTCGGATTTTGTCGCTCTGCATGACGCCTATCATGTCGGCCAACTCTGCAACCTGCGTCTTCTGCTGAACCCCGAGTGGAATGCCTATGCCATTTATGAGTAGATGAAATCTTCCCCAGTTTGAGCAGAATCGTTTGATTACTTAGTTAAACTCTTGGATGAGGAGGATAGTCCTCGCGGAGAAAAATAGATATGGCGAATGTGCGCGACATTGAAGGCATCGGCGATGCCTACGCGGTGAAACTGGAAGCCGCTGGCATCACAACTTTGGCTGACCTGCTGGCGGCAGGCGGCGCAAAGAAGGGACGCGAGGAGATCGCGGCGAAGACCGGAATCAGCGAGAAGCTGGTTTTGGAGTGGGTGAACCGCGCTGATCTGGATCGGATCAAGGGCGTGGGAAGCGAATATGCGGATCTGCTCGAATTCTCCGGCGTTGACAGCGTGCCCGAACTGGCTCAGCGCAATGCCGCGAACCTGCATGCCAAGATGAAGGAAGTCAATGACGCGAAATCTCTGGTTCGTCAGCTCCCCTCCGAAGCGCAGGTGGCGTCCTGGATCGACCATGCCAAAACCCTTGACCGCGCGGTGACCCACTAATGGACAAGCTGATCGCGATGCTTGTCGAGAAGACGGGCATTGATGAAGCGACCGCCAAGCAGGTCGCCGAGTTCGTCAAGAATCACGCCGCCGACATTCCGGTGTGGCTGGGCGCAGAGGGTGCCGGCAATCTTCTGGACAAGGCCAAAGGCTTCTTCGACGATCTTGCCGGCAAGAAAGACGAAGAGCTTCCTCAAGCGGACGCTTGACCTCAGAATCAAAACGGCCTCCCACTTGTGGGAGGCCGTTTTGATTTGCGCCAGCCAGTTCAGACGAGCGCGCCCATCGACGTCTGCGACGTGACCTGCGCCTGGGCGATCAAAGCCATGCCGCTCTGCCGAAGAATTTGAATCTTGGTGAATTCGGCCAGTCCCGCTGCTTCGTCCTGAGAACTCGGAAGCTGGGTGACATGGTTGCTCAGGAACTTGATTCCGCTCTGGATCGCTCGTGCCTTTGCCTCCTGCGCTTGATTCTTGGCCGTCAAGACTTCGTCTCGCCCTTCGGCAAGGGTGAGGAGAATGGCCGCACGATCTCCCTTTTGAACTGCATCGGACAAGGGTTTGCTCGACCAGGAAACTCCCTGATCATTGACCAGTTGAGATTCGAGACCGCGAACTTCAACCATTTCCGAATTGAGAAAATCAGCAAGATCAGCCGAAGGCATGACCTTGGCGACATTCTGCATGTTCGCCAAGCGATCATCAATTTTGTTCAGCGTGACTCCCAAAACCTTGGCGACGGTCGCGCTGTCCTGGATCAGGCGAGTAGACGCCTCGAAAAGCTGGACTTGGCGTCGCAGGGATGTGGCTTCACCTTCCGGGGTTTCCTGAATCTGATCCGGCCCGGTGGCTTGAGTCAGGCGTTTTGCTTCCGAGCCATCCAATTTGTGAATGCCAAGCAGCGCGCTCAAATTTCCTTCGATTCTCATGGCAAAACCAGTGTTCTTGCGGGGAAAACCCAGCAATCCCGTATTGGGAATTCTCGGCAGATTATGGAATATCTCCAGGCTTCCTGGAGTGCCTTCGTTC
>JAEYWW010000267.1 GCA_023428805.1 Armatimonadota bacterium
GTCCTGTAGACCAGCTTGATCATGCTTCGATGGCGGAAGGTTTCGGAGGAAAATTGGGCTTTGACTGCACCCACAAATGGCCGGGCGAAAACGGCTTCAATCGCGACTATCCCAAGCTCATTTCGATGACCGAAGATGTGCGAAAGAAGGTTGATGATTTGTGGCCGAAACTTGGCTTGTAACAAATTTGGGCTGCCAAGAAACTGATTGCCGCTCCGCACTAGTATAGTGAGGCGTGGCTTCAACGCTGATCGCCGCCGTTTTGCTCGCCCAACAATGCGGGCCGCCTCCCACTCCTGCGGAGGTCGTCGCCTACCCGTCAGGCACCATCATCGAAAACGTCGGTACCAGCGACATCCCGATCACCAGCCAAAGCGAGAAGGCAAAGCTCTTCATTCGGCAGGGGTTTGCCCTGATTCATTGCTTCTGGTTCAACGAAGCCATCCGATCGTTCCGCGATGCGGTGAAGGAAGATCCGACCTGCGCGATGGCCTGGTGCGGGCTCAACATCTCCCTCACTCAGCCCTGGAACATCAGCCAGCAGTACAAGGCTGAGGCCGACTATGCCATCCAGCGCGCCATTCAGCTCTCAGGCGATGTGTCCGATGCCGAGCAGGAGCTCATTGCGGCGTTCAGATTGCGCAGCTTTGGCAAAGATGATCGCGGAGGCGATTTTGAGAAGGCGATGGAGGAGCACATCGTTCGTTATCCTGACCTCAAGGAACCCCGCCTGATTTGGGCCAGCATTCGATGCCAAAGGTGCCTCGGAATCGCTTTCGACAAGAGCGGAAATCCCCGATTTGAGCTTGAGAAGGTGAGCGAACTCATCAAACCTATCCTTGCGAAGGAGCCCGACAACCCAGCGGCCTGTCATTACGACATTCATGCCATGGAATCCATCGCGCCCGAAAAGGCTCTGGGGAGTGCAAGAAGGCTGGGAAAATCTGCCTCAGGTTCCGGCCACATGGTTCACATGCCCGGCCATATCTTCTACAACCTCGGCTTGTGGGATGAGGGTCGCGCCGCATTCGAGGGCTGCCGCAAAATCGAGGAGGACTACGCTGCCAAGCTGGGGGTCAGTCCGCAGAAAGCCACCTGGAACTACGGACATAATGTTCGCTTCCTCTTGTTCCATCTCATCGAGATGGGGCGATTTGAAGATGCCAAATCCAAGATCGCCATCATCGGCTCGGAGCCTGGCCTGCTCGAAGAGAGAATGGGTGACTTTGGAGGACTGTCTTCCGCGCTGCTCCAGTCCAAGCAAATTGTCGGCACTAGTGCGGAAAAGGAGTGGATGCTCGGCATGGCCAGTGTCTCGTCCAACCAGATCATCACCGCCAAGCAGCACCTTGCCGCCCTGGAGGAGATGCTCGGCAGCCTTGGCAGCGACCAAAACAATCACTGGCAGCTCTCGATCCGCAGGGCAAGGCGAGCCGCCTACCTGGAGCTAGCGGGCTCGATAGCGTTCGCCGAAAAGCGCCCCGAGGATGGCCAGAAACTCCTCAATGAATCTCTGGACGAGTTCGAGATGGTCGAATACCAGGAGCCGCCCAGCCATGTCCGCATGCCGCACGAAACGCTCGGATGGGCTCTGATTGAAGCGGGCAAGCCCGGCGATGCCGCAGAAGTTTTCCGCCGCGCCCTCAAGCAGCGCCCCAACAGCGGCTGGCTGCTCTTCGGCCTCGCCGAGGCGATCCGCGCCAAGGATGGAGACGAGGCGGCCAAGCCGCATTACGACGAGTTTCTCAAGCAATGGAAGGACGCCGATCCGAATATGCCCTATATGCTCAAGGCCCGCGAGCGGCTGGCGGCGATGAACTGAATCACTTCTCGGCGAGGGCCGCGAGCTTGGGTATCGCAGCTCGGAACGAGTAAGTTGATTCGGCGGCGGCGCGGCCCCGTGCTCCCATTTCAACTCGTTCGTGCTCAGGCATATCGACCAATGTCCGCGCCGCAGCGGCCAGCGCCTGTGCATTTCCGGGCGGGAAAATGACTCCCGAACCCGTATCCTCGATCACGCCCGCCGGGTCGCCTTTCAGGCCGGCCAAAATTGGGCGCGAATACGCGAGATAGGTTAGAATTTTGCTCGGGATTGTGATTTCAAAGAGAGGATCGGGAGAGAGGTGAACGAGCAGAACGTCCACCTGCGCATACAGCTTTCCCATCTCCGACTGCGGGAAATTGCCGAGAAAGACGACTCGATCCAGCCCCTCCTCGTTTGCGCGCTGCTGCAGAGGCTCCCGCTCGACGCCATCACCCGCGATCAGAAAGACAATGTCTGGACGATCTTTGAGGAGCGCAGCCGCATCCAGCACGACAGACAGCGCCTGGGGAATTCCTATTGCTCCCGCATACAGGATGCGAAATCCCTGAGGAAGGGTCGGGCCATCCCACGGAGTGTCTGCGGGCAGGGGTTTGTTGGTCTCGTCATCAATCCAGTTGGGGATGAGGTGCAGCTTGTCTGCGGGCACTCCGCGGGCTTCGAGCGCCCTGGCGAAACCCGGAGAAATTACCCGAATATCACGCGATCCTCGATAGCTGGCATCACAGAGCTTGCCCATCAAGCCGAGAACCTTCCGGGACGACACTCCACTTGCCTCAAGCGTGTCCGGCCATAGATCCTGAACCTCCATGCTCACTGTCGCCCGCCACCAAAAAGCCAGCCACTTTGCCGCCAGCACGAGGAATGGCAGTTGGATAACGTGAATGTGCTGGGCGCGCTTGAGGGTGAATGGGCCGAGAAAAAAGAGGCTGATTGCCAGTGAAGTCAGGTTCAGCACCCGCTTGAGGCCGCTCTTGCTGTGATTGGCATAAAGCGGCAGGCGAACAGTATCCACACCACCGATCACCTCTCGCTGGATCAGCTTGACCTTGTATCCAGGATAGACCTGCCCTCCGGGCCAGTTCGGGAATCCTGTCACCACCTGCACTTCGTGTCCCGCCTTCTGATAGGCCTGCGCAAGCTCCAAAAGAAACTCGCGCGGCTCGGGAGGAAACCACTGAGAGACAACAAGTACGCGCACGGGTGTTCAAGTAGGATAGCTCATAAGAAGCGGAATGCAAAGGGTAACCTCAGACTACGCACATGAGGCAGATTCAGCTTTTGATCAAGCGCCTGGCCGACATTGTTTTGTCGGCTGCGGCATTGATTTTGCTGAGCCCGATTCTGCTGCTCATTGCATTGGTCATCAAAATCAAGTCGCCGGGGCCGGTCTTCTTCCGCCAGAAGCGGCTGGGGCGCAAGGCGCGCATTTTCCGCATCTTCAAATTCCGCACGATGCACCACAATGCCCCCGTCCTGACCAATGCAGACGGGTCAACCTACACCGGCACAGACGATCCGCGCATCTTCCCCATCGGATCAAAGCTGAGGAAATACAGCCTGGATGAACTGCCTCAATTCATCAACGTCTTCCTGGGCGACATGAGCATCGTCGGCCCGCGCCCTGACATGGAGGAACACCTTCAGATGTATGGACCGCATCAGATGCAAAAGCTGGACATGAAGCCCGGCATCACAGGCTGGGCGGCCGTCAATGGGCGCAACTCGATCCCGTGGGAGAAACGGGTTGAACTCGACATTTGGTACATTGACCATTACAGCCTGTGGCTCGACCTCAAAACCGCGTTGATGACCATTCCCGTCCTCCTTTTTGGAAAGGGCATCAACCAGAAGACAAATTCATCGCAGGCAGTCAAGGACTAGAGTATGAGTGGAGAAATTCTTTGGGCGTCCCGAGAGTGGAGCGCGGAATCGGCGAAGCAGAAACTGGTGGACATGCAGTCCAGCAAGAAGGCATTCTTCGAAAACGACACCTTTTTGATTTGGGACGACGAAGGATTTGACTCCCGCCATTTCGGGTTGAAGATGGGGCGCCTGATTGGTGCATGGGGAGATTTGGCCGACTTCAGACTCCTCCTCCCCAAGTTTCTCAGCGAAGTTGACAAGGCGGGCTATGACCACTTTGTCGTCAATCTGCCGAGCGAAAATCCCGCGCTGATTCGACTCTTTGAGCGGGGAGGGTTCTTCCTAACCGACACGTTGTCCCGCATGATCCTCACCGACATGACGATCGACATGGATTACGGAGACTTGGAGATCGGGGTCATCCGAGAAGATGAAGTGCCTCTTGCTCAGGAGATGAGCAAGACCATCTTCAGCCTCAGCCGCTACGCATGGGACCCCATGCTCTCGCCTGAGGGCCGTGCATCGCTGATGCAGGAATGGGTTTACAATGACTGCACCACACGCGGCGATCTCGTGCTCGCGGCGAGACTGCATGGCGAGTTCATCGGCTATGTCGCCAGCTTCTTCGACAAAGAGCGCGATATGCTGATCTTCGACCTGCTTGCAGTCGATCCCAAAGCGCGGGGAAGGGGCGCGGGCGGAGCATTGTTCATTGAAGCCATCAAAATGTGCCGCGATTGGGTCAAAGTTGTGCAGCTCAACACCCAGGGGAGCAATCGATCGGCTCATCGCCTTTACAACCGTCTGGGGTTTGTGATCGATGCCACCAACATCACCCTCCACCGGCATCAGAACGGAGTTGTGCCCGACTAAGAAGGCAAGCCTAGCCTGACACGACGATCAGATTCATTTGCGCGGTCCCAACTGTCCGCCCATTCTTGTCCAGCACCTCCGCGTGAATGCGGACGCTGCCCGTCTGCGCCGCAAGCCATCGCCATTTGCCCTCTTCAAATCGAGCGTTCGCAACCTTGCCATTCACCGAAATGATCACGGCTGATGCCTCAACTCCTTCCGGAATAACGACTTCCACCTTGTCCCCGACTTGAATCGTTTTCCCATCCTCAAGTGCCGGACTAAAAGGCACAACGGGTTTGGGAGGTGTGGGCGGCTTGGGAGCTTCCTTCAGGAAATATGAGCTCGAGACCAAGTCGCGATAGAGCCGTCCGATCGACTCGACGCGAGTCAGCGTGTAGTCGTTGTTCTTCCGATGCTCCAACTGGATCGCGTTTGTGCTGAAATAGTTGATCGCTTTGACGCGGGGGAAGCGCTTCGGCAGGTCTTCGTAGAGCGCGCGAATCTTCCGCACCGCGAAATCCGTGACATCCGAATCCTCGGCCGCGGAATAATTGGTCGCCGCATACTCGCAGATCATCATCGGCTTGGTCCGAGTCCAGCGGTTGTAGACAAACTCGACCATGTCCTTCGGTTCAACATGAGCTCCGGGGGTGTTGAGGTTCTGGTTGAAGTAAGTCACCGAATACATGTTCACCCCCACCCAATCCACAAAATCATCGCCGGGATAGTATGCCGGGATTGGGTTCTCAGGCGTTGTGTAAGGACACCAGACCATTGCGACATTCGGGGCCTGACGCAGGACGCGGGAGACGAGTCGAAACTTCTCAACGTACAGTTTGGGCTGCCCGCTGTATTTCGTCCAATTCCCATTCATCTCGCTGGCGAATCGAACAAATATCTTCGCGCCGGAATCCCGGCAATCCTCCGCAAACTTCCGCAGATAGTCGTCGTCCTGCACCGCCTCCAACCCGTCATTCGGCTCAAAGGCGATATGCACGTACTTGTCCTGCGAAGCCAGTCGCTTGACCCAATCCATCGGCAGGGGCTGGCCGTAGCCGAGATAGAAGAAATACATTCCGTGTGGAACACCGAGCTTGTCTTCAAACTCCTCCGGCAGCTTCCGCGAGCGGCCATTCTGATCCTGGTAGCTCTGAGATAGGTTGGGGTCCAAGTCGATGTAAGCCCCCAGAATGCATCCCTTCGCCGGCTCCAGTCGGGCAAGATTCTTGTCGATCACCGGAGCGGCGATCGGCGTCGGCGGAGGAGGGGCGACTTTCACGAAAGAAATCGAAGCCGGATCGCTGCCCGCCCCCACCGCCCCATATGCCGCCAGAAGCGCAAAAACCTGGTTCAGCACAAAGACCATTCTGGCACAGGGCGACCGGCTTGGAGCCTGATTTCTGCGACCGGTACAATGCTAAGCCATGCCGATGGATGGCCACGAGGGTGCAGTAGTGGATCGACCTGAGAATCTGACTGGCGCCTCTCGGCATTTCTCCTCCGAAGATGTCTTCTGGATCGCCAGCCAGTTTGACCTGCCCGGGCTTGATCTTGTCGAGGAATTCGGGGCGCGGGGCAACATCAATCTCCACACCTATCTCGTTCGAGACTCCCAAGGTGAGGAGCACATCCTTCAACGCATCAATACTGATGTCTTCCGGCAGCCATTTCGTGTGATGGCCTCGATGACCGAGTGGATTGGCGCGCAGCGCCGCTACCTCGAAAGTGGACGCGCTCCCGCTTGGACCATCTGGGAGCCGATCAGCCTTGTCCGCACCCGCGACGGAGACTCCTGGCTTGATCTTTCCGATGCCCAGGGGTTTTCGGTTTGGCGAATGATGCGGCGCATCGGCAACTCGGTCTGCTACAAAAGCCTCTCGCAGGCGGGCGGCAAGGCTGATCAACTGAGACTGGCGGAAGAGCTGGGGCGCGGCCTCGCCTTGAACGCCGACTTTACCGCCGATGTCCCCGTCTCCCAACTCGCCAGCTCCCTTCCCGGCTATCGCGACACCGCGGGTTACTTCTCGCAGTTTGAATCGATCACCAAGGGGACACGACACCTTGATGATGTTGTCGAGCTTCCCTGGAATGAGGAAGTCCGCGATTCCACCCAGCACCTCTATGTCCTGGCAATCCCCGACGAAGAGGCAAGGCGACGGCAGGAGACTGTGCTCGAATACATCGAAATTGCGCGCCGAAACGCCGCCTTTGCGATCTCTCTCCAGGCCCGGGCGAATGAGGGCTCCATCCGCAAGGTCGCCATCCACGGCGACACAAAAATCGAAAATTTCCTCTTCTGCGCGGAAACAGGGCGCGTCCGCAGCCTCGTCGATCTCGACACGATCATGCCCTACACCTGGCTCGCAGACTGGGGAGACATGCTCCGGTCCCTGGTGAACGTCGCCGGAGAATGTGAGCCGGACCTCGAGAAAATTCAGGTCGATGAGGATGTCTATCAAGCCGTCGCCAAAGGCTTTCTTGCGACCATCCGCGAAGCCTCGGAGGAGGAGCTTGATCTGCTGCATGACGCCATCAAAGCCATCGCGCTGGAGCTGGGCGTGCGCTTCCTGACCGACTACCTGCGGGGAGACAACTATTTCATGCTTGGCAAAGGCGATCCCCACGACCTCAACCGAACACGCGGCATGGTGCAGCTCACCCTCTTCCAGCGCCTTGCCGAAAAGGATGCCTGGGCGAAGGAGATGCTCGACAATCTCAGAAGCAAGAAACCCGCCTGAGCTGCAGGAGGATCACTCCGGAACAACAAGCTCAGTTGTGAACTTGCCGTTGACCGTGCTGCCCATGGAGATCGGGGCATTGACCCAATTCTGCTCGTATTTCACGAGAATTCCCGTGTCCTTCTGCAGCCAGAAGGTGCCGGTATTGCTCGCCGGAGTCTCGCCCTCAGTCTCCTTGTAGCTGAAAGTGATCTTCCAGGTGTCGAGCGTCTTGAACTTCTCATCAGCGACATAAGTGTAAGTTCCCGTCGCCGCTGGCGTGCCCTTGCTGGCATCGGCCTCATACTCGAATGTCACGGGGACATCCAGCTTCATCTTTTCCTCCGGTCGATAGACCGTGGAGAACTGAGAGAGCCGGTAGGTGTTCGCATCCTGCTCGGGTGCGACGATCTCCTTGATGGTTCCATCCAGGTTGTAGGTCACCGTCTGCTTCATGGATGGCATCTGTTCCTGCTCACCGTTGTATTCGATCACGCCCTCTTCTTGAGTGACCTCGACAATCCAGCCTTCCTCGGTGGTTTTGGTGATCTTCTCCGTGACACTCATGCCCACCTTCACCTCGGTGTTGGCCATGCTCATGGTGCCGGTCATCTTGTACTCATAGAAAGTCCCCTGAGTTGGGATCACGCGCAGGTTGATGTCGGCGAGGCTGGCATAAACAGCGGCAGCACCCGCGAGGGTTCCAACAAACAAAAGGGGGCGAATCATGGTTTTCTCCCAGTCAGAAGAGGCGGCAAGCCTCGTGGTTCCTTACGATTATACTGCGAAAATTTTCACACTAGCGACATTTTTCTTATGAAGAGGTAGCATCCAGCCTTCCATGAAGGCAAAAGTCTCGGCAAGCATTCTTATGGCAGGATTGGTGACAGCTATCAACGCAGCCCCGGCAATCGTCCCCGCGCCGTCCCGTATCCGCGAGACCAAGGGAGAATTCACCCTCTCTTCCCAGACAAACCTCATCCAGGTCGGCAGCGGCAAGACCGCCTCCTACGCCGCCAGGGAGATTGAGAAATTCGCCGGGTTCCGCCTCCGCCAATCGCGCGCCGCTGGCTCAAGCATCGTCTTCGCGATCGACAAAGACCTGAAGAGTCTCGGCAAGGAAGGCTATCGCCTCTCCGTCCAGCCCGACCGCGTCGAGATCACCGCGCCGGAAGAAGCCGGACTCTTCTACGGATTCCAGACTTTCCGACAGCTTCTGCCGACTCAGGCGTACAGCCCGACCCCGGTCAAAGGCGTCAAATGGACAGTGCCCTGCGTCGAAATCGAGGACGCGCCGCGGTTCTCCTGGCGGGGCTCCATGCTCGATGTCTCGCGCCACTTCATGCCCAAGGAAAGAGTGAAGCGATGGCTCGACCTGATGGCGATCCACAAACAGAACACCTTCCACTGGCACCTCACCGACGACCAGGGATGGCGCATCGAGATCAAAAAGTATCCCAAGCTCACCGAAGTCGGCGGGTTTCGCAAGGAGACGATCATCGGACGGCAGCCTGGCAGGCGCGAGGATTTCCGCTTCGACGGAACGCCCCACGGCGGGTTCTACACCCAGGATGACGTGCGCGAAATCGTAGCCTATGCCGCCGAACGGCACATCACCATCGTCCCCGAGATCGAAATGCCGGGCCACGCGCAGGCCGCCATCGCCGCCTATCCCGAACTCGGCAATCTCAGCACAAAGCTTGATGTCTTCACCTACTGGGGCGTCAATCCGAATGTCTTCAACCCCTCCGACCAGACGATCGCATTCCTCAAAGATGTGCTCGACGAGGTCATCACGCTCTTCCCCGGCGAGTTCATCCACGTGGGCGGCGACGAATGTCCGAAGGATCAGTGGAAGACCAGCGAAGTCGCCCAGGCGCAGATGAAGAAGCACGGGCTGAAGGATGAGCACGAGCTCCAGAGCTGGTTCATCAAGCAGATGGACACCCACCTCGAAGCCAAGGGACGAAGGCTGATCGGCTGGGACGAGATTCTGGAGGGCGGCCTCGCTCCCGGCGCGACTGTCATGAGCTGGCGCGGAAGCGAAGGTGGAATTGCCGCCGCCAAGGCCGGACACGACGTTGTGATGGCCCCCAACACCCACTGCTATCTCGACTACGGCCAGTCGCGCAACACCGCCAATGAGCCCGTTGTGATCGGCGGATTCCTGCCGCTCGACAAGGTCTATTCCTTCGATCCCGTGCCGGCTGGATTCTCCGCCGAAGAGGCCAAGCGCGTTCTCGGGGCGCAGGGGAATCTCTGGACCGAATACATCCGCGACTCCCACAAGGCCGAATACATGGCCTTCCCCCGCCTGATCGCGCTCGCCGAAGTCACCTGGTCCGAGCGGCGCAACCGCGACTACGACAACTTCATCGAGCGGCTCGGCACGCATCTCCAGCGGCTGGATGAAATGCAGGTCAACTACCGCCGCCTCGACGACGGCGTGAATCCCCTGCTCGGCGTGGATGTTGCGGGATGGAAGACGGGCGATCTGTCGAACGATTTCGCCGTCAAGACCTTCCCGATCCAGGAGGGAATCAAGGGCGCGGGGTCGTACCGGATCACCTTCCAATACATCTCCGGCGGACATCGCTGCGACATCGAGTGGGTCGAGCTTCTGTTGAACGGCCAGGTCGCCGCCCGCGTGGACCAGCTCGGGATCACGGGCCTGTTCGACCGGGACAACGTGTACCGGGTGGACCTGAAGGAGATTCCAGCGGGGGCTAAAATCGAGCTTCGGGCCAATATGCGCGGCGCCGGAGGAGGCGACTCCAACGGCCGCATCTACATCGCCCCGCTCCCGCGATGATCTTCTTCATCATCACCTGCATCGTCCTCTTTCTGCTGGCAGGAA
>JAEYWW010000274.1 GCA_023428805.1 Armatimonadota bacterium
GCATGATCCACCCGTCCTGCTATTTGATGAACCTACTTCTGGGCTCGATGTCCTGGCCGCCCAGGCGGTGATGGAGTTCATTGATGAAGAGAAAATCCGGGGGAAGACGATCATCTACTCGACGCACATCATGAGCGAAGCGGAGCGGCTCTGCAGCCGCGCGGCGATCATCCATCAAGGGCAGCTTGTCGCGTTGGAAGATTTGGCGTCGATCTACGAAAGAACGGGCGAAACCAGGCTCGAACTCGCATTTCTCAAACTGGTCGGATACAGCAAGGAGGCGGCATGAACCCCGCCTTGTGGATCGCGCGGAAGGAGATTCGGGAGCTGCTCCGCGACCGCCGTGTCATCATCGGCGCACTGCTGATGCCGGTCTTGATGATCTGGCTGATCGTCGGCGTCTTTGGTCGTTTGGAATCCGCATTCAAGGGCGGTCCGGCCCTTTCGATCGCCCAGGTTGGCGGGGAGCGCAGCCCATTCGCCGACGAAATCATGAAGAAGGCTCGGGGGAAGATCGAATACTTCGACACAGAGGATGCCGCAAAAAAGAGCCTGAAGAGCGGGGATTCCAATCTTGTGATCATCTCCAGCACAGAGGCCGATCCCACAAAACCTCAAGACCTCCGCGTGATCTTTGATTCCCAGTCTCCGCTCTCGGGAGCCGCCCTCGCAGCCTACACCCAGGCCGTCGCGAAGATGAATCAGAATCGGGTCAAGCAGATTTTTGACGAAAAGGGGATCGATCCGGAGCAGGCCGAGATGATCCGATTGAAGCCGGAGGATGTCCGCAAAGGAACGACACCCGCCAGTTCCTCATGGCTCGGAATGCTTCCCTACTTGGTTGTCCTCTGGGCGTTCTACGGCGGATTCAGCATCGCCAGCGACATGATCGCGGGCGAAAAGGAGCGTGGAACGCTCGAAACGCTTCTCGCCACCCCCGCCCACCGCCATCAGGTTGTGACGGGCAAGTGGCTGGCCCTCTCACTCTTCTGCTTCCTGAGCAGTGTCACATCACTCTGCGGGCTGCTTTTGGCAAGCTTGATGGGAATGTCTGGGGCTGCCGGATTGACCGGACCATCGGGATTGCACCTCACAACACTGGCTGGTTTCATCGCCATCCTGGTTCCGTTGGTGCTGATGTTCTCTTCGCTCCTTCTGGCGATCACGAGCCATGCGCGGAGTGTTCGCGAGGCGCAAACCTATCTGACCGTAGTGAGCTTTCTGGTCTTGATGCCCGCCATGATGAGCCAGTTTGTGGGCTTGACGGGAGACGACAAGGCCGCCTGGGTGCAGTGGACTCCGGTGCTCAACTCCGCCCTCGCCATGGGCGGAGCATTGAAGGACAGCGTGGACATCTCGCTCGTCACCCGCTCGATCTGCATCAATTTGGTCCTCGCAACGATCTTCCTGTTCGTGAGCTACCAAAAGTTCAAAAAAGAATCGATTCTCGCCAAAACCTGAACTGATTCACAATCCGAGGCCCACTTCTGCTCAAGCCATGCCATCTTTAACAATCTGTCAAGCCCAAAGCTTGACCAAGCTAAGAATCTTTGGCTCCTGAAGTCCCAACAGGGGCCGCGTGGGCTTTTATTTTTTACATTAGTTGCGATATTCTTGAGCGTGATGACAACATTGGAGAGGGGCATTGATGAAGCGGTGGCTCTCTTCGAGCGCACCTTTTCCGGGTCGCCCACCCATCTGGGCATCGCGCCAGGCCGAATAAACCTCATCGGCGAGCATACGGATTATCAGGATGGCTTCGTCTTTCCGGCGGCAATCGACCGATATGTGATCACCGCCGCCCGCTGGAGTGATGACGAAACCGACATTGTCACTTCTCGCTCGAACGATCAGGCTCACTTCGACGCATCTTCCCCGCGTCGCGAAGGCCTGCCATCGTGGGCCAAGTATCCGGCGGGAGTCGCTTGGGCGCTGAGCGAATTGGGGCAGCCGGTCCCCAACATCCAGGCCGCGATCCACGCCACGCTTCCGGCTGGGAGCGGGCTCTCAAGTTCAGCGGCTTTGGAATTGAGCTTCGGCACTCTCTGGCGTCTGTTCGGTGATCTACCGGTCGAAAACGGCGCGCTTGCCCGTGCCGCTCAACGTGCCGAAAACGGCTTTGTCGGCATGAACTGCGGAATCATGGATCAGACGGCAAGCCTTTTTGGAGTCGCGGATCACGCGCTCTACATCGACACGACCGACGCAGCCCGCCCCCTGGCAGAGAAGATTCCCGACGGCCTCTCCATCGTCATCTGCGACACCCGGGTGCATCATGAACTGACGGGGTCCGAATACAACAGCCGCCGCCGCGAGGCCGAATCCGCCGCCGCTCATCTTGGCGTTCCTTCCCTGCGCTATGCGACTCTGGAGATGATCCGCCGCGCCCGCCTGTCGGAAGTCGAGGAGAAAAGAGCGCGGCACATCGTTTCGGAAAATGTCCGCGTGGCCGCCTTCCGCCATGCCCTGCTCTCCCAGGATAGGGCGCTCATTGGCCAGTTGATGCGCGGAAGCCACGTCAGCCTCCGCGATGACTACGAAGTCTCCTGCAGCGAACTCGACGCTATGGCCGAAGCTGCCTGGGATCATCCCGCCTGCATCGGCGCGCGCATGATGGGCGGCGGCTTCGGGGGCGCATGCATCGCCCTGGTCGAGGAAGATGGCGTGGACTCCTTCATCAACGCCGTCTCCGCCCGCTACCGCTCCGCCACGGCCCAACAGGGCGCGCTCATGGTCTGCTCGGCAGTAGATGGCGCGCGAGTCGAAAAACTGTAGCCGCTCTTCTCCTTGCTGGGACGGGTCTGCAGGGAGTGCTCGACCTGGGTCGAACTCTGGATTGAGCACCCTGGTGCTCCTGCGCGATGGAGAGCGCTTTGAGGAGGATTGAAAGCGGGCACGGCCTC
>JAEYWW010000279.1 GCA_023428805.1 Armatimonadota bacterium
GTTTGTGTCTTTCCGGACAACGCCTGAACCATAGCGGTGTGGTCGGCCTTTTCCGACTTCACGTCGACAGCCTCCTTGATCTTGGGTGCAAACGACAAGCGGAACTCACGCTTGAGGTAGCCCGAGCCATCGAGACCGTCATCAAAAAAGGACAAACCCCGGCTTTTCCAAGTCCACTCCGCCCAGCCTTCTCTGTACTCCTGATCGTATTCTTGCCGCGACTTGTCGGGCGTGCCCCAAGCCTTCTCCAGAACACTCAAGAGAGTGGTGTTTCCATTCTTGTCGAATACCGAAAAACTGCCGTTGTCAGGTTCAATTTGCAGAGTCCGGATGCGGTCAGGTCCGCCTGCGGGGAACGTCGGGAAGTTCTTTGCCTTCGGATCATTCAACCACTTGGCATATCCCATGGCCTGGGCGGAGGAGAGGAGCACAACATTGCCATTCATCGCCCCTTCAAAACGCACAATGTTGCCGAAGGTGTATTCGTCAGCCGTAAATCCCTCATAGCGGAACTTGGTGCCTTTGGGAAGGGAAGACTTGAGCTTTGTCCAAGTTGCGTCGCTCGAAAGGTTCACCATCAGCGAGGCCTCTTTCTTGAGTTGAGCTTCGGAGTTTTGATGAGGAAGCGTGAGTCCGACAAGAACAACGGCGAGCATCTTGTTGAGATTATAGTGCGGGCAAACAAAAAAGCGGATCACCTCGTTGGGTGATCCGCTTTTGTTGGAGGATTACTCTTCGCCGCCTTCGTCGTCATCCTCTTCATCCGCGCCTTGAGCTTCCTCGGGGCTGAGGACGAGGCGGGCGATGCTTCGGACGGAGTCGCCGTCCTTGAGGTTGATGAGCTTGACGCCTTGGGCGACGCGCCCGACCAGACGAATCTCCTTCACCTTGACGCGGATGCCCTGGCCGAGCGTGGTCAGGACGATCAGGCGGTCGTCGTCTTCGACGACTTCGGCGCTGATGATCTTCCCGGTCTTCTCCGTGACGTTCATCGTCAGGATTCCCGAGCCGCCGCGTCCCTGGATGCGGTAGTCGTCCAGGCTGGTGCGCTTCCCGTAGCCGTTTTCGCCAACCACGAGCAGGGTTGCCCCGGGGCGGACCACATCGGCGCCCATCAGGATGTCGTCGCCCTTCAGCGTCAACGCCTTGACGCCTCCGGCTGTTCGTCCGCGTCCGCGGGCATCCGTCTCCTTGAAGCGGATGGACATTCCGTTGCGCGTGACCAGGATGATGTGCTCATCGCCCTTGGTCATCAGCACCCAGCCGAGTTCGTCGCCCTCTTCGATGTCGAAGGCGATCAGGCCATTGGCGCGGATGTTGGCGAAATTCTCCAGCGCAGTCCTCTTGATTTCGCCCTTGCGGGTGATCATCGTGAGGAAGCCTTCGCCCCGGATGTTCTTGACACTGACCGTCGCCGTCACCCGCTCCTCGCCCGTGATCGCGATGTAGTTGATGACCGGCATTCCGCGGCTGTAGCGGCTGTTCTCCGGAATGTCGTAGGCGCGCAGCTTGTAGACGCGGCCCCGGTCGGTGAAGAACAGGATGAAGTTGTGGGTGTTGACCTGGAAGAGATGCGCGGGTTCGTCGTCCTGCTTCTGGACCGACTTGAGCCCCTTTCCGCCGCGCTTCTGCTGGCGGTAGGCGTCCATGCTGATCCTCTTGATATAGCCGTCCCGGCTGATGCTGACGATGGCCTCCTCTTCGGGGATCAGATCCTCTTCGCTGAAGTCTCCGGCTTCGCGGGCGATGATCTTGGTGCGCCGCTCGTCGCCGAACTTGTCGCGCATCGTGGTGGTCTCGTCGCGCAGGACCGAGCGAAGCCTCTCTTCATTGGTCAGGATTTCCATCAGTTCCTGAACCTTGCGGAGAATCTCCTTGTACTCATCTTCCAGCTTCTTCTGCTCAAGCTGGGTGAGGTTGCGCAGGGGCATGGCGAGGACCGCGTTGGCCTGGAGCGGCGACATCTGGAAGTTGCGGACCAACTGCACCCGCGCCTCGCCCGGATCGGATGCGGCGCGGATGGTTTTGATGATGTCGTCCAGGAACCGCCGTGCAAGCTGGAAGCCTTCCAGCAGGTGCATGCGCTCCAAGGAGCGGTAAAGCTCGTATCGCGTGCGCCGCTCGATGACATCGCGGCGGTGCTTCAGATACTCGTCAAGAAGGACCAAGAGCGGGCTGACGCGCGGCGCGCCATCCACCAGCGAGAGCATGGTGCATCCGAACGTTGTGCGGAGCGCGGTGTGCTTGAGCAGGTAGTTGAGGGCCTTGTTAGGATTGACATCGCGGCGGAGCGAAACTTCGATCCTCATGCCGCGCTTGTCGGTGTAGTCCTGAACGTCGGTGATGCCGTCGAACTTCTTCTGCTTGGCGAGATCGGCGATGGCCTTGACGAGGTTCTGCTTGTTAACCTGGTAGGGAAGTTCGGTGACGACGATCGTGCTCTTGCCCATGTCGCCGGGCTCGATCATCGTCTTGGCCTGCATGATGACGCTGCCTCGGCCCGTCTCGTAGGCGCTCTTGATGCCCTTGACGCCCATGATGAGCCCGTAAGTCGGGAAATCGGGGCCGGGGAGATGCTCCATGATCTCTTCCAGCGTGGACTCCTTGTTGTCCAGGCGATGCAGGATCGCGTTGCAGACCTCGGTGAGATTGTGCGGCGGCATGGAGGTCGCCATGCCGACGGCGATGCCCTGGCTGCCGTTGCAGAGCAGATGCGGGAACCGGCCCGGGATGACCATCGGCTCCAAAAGCGTGTTGGAATAGTTGTCCATCCAATCGACGGTTTCTCGGTCGAGATCGTCGAGCATCTCCATCGCGATGTGCGTCAGGCGGCATTCGGTGTATCGTTGCGCGGCGGGCGAGTCGCCGTCCACGCTTCCAAAGTTGCCCTGCCCCTGGATGAGCGGATAGCGCATGGTGAAATCCTGCGCCAACCGGACGAGGGTTGGATAGATGATCTGGTCGCCGTGGGGGTGGTAGTCGCCGCTCGTCTGACCCGTCACCTTCGCGCATTTGGCGTAGGCGTTGTCGGGAGTCAGATTGAGCATCCGCATCGCGTAGAGGATGCGGCGCTGGACCGGTTTGAGCCCGTCTCGCACGTCCGGAAGGGCGCGCGCGATGATGACCGACATCGCGTAGTTGACGTAGCTCTGAGACATCTCATCTTGGAGGTCTCTCAGCTCGAATTGGGGTGTATCTTCCGCCACGGTTCAAGTTCCAGACGCAGGGCGGCGCCAGTTCGGCGCACCCTGGGGATTGAGTCTGAGTCTACCTGGGATGCTGCCGACTGACTGGGGTTCTCCAACTCGAAGCCAGGGGAGATTCAGCTATCCTGAATAAGTGCCGGAACTGCCGGACATTGAACTCTATCTTTTCGCCCTTCGGAAGCGGATTGAGGGCAGAAGACTGGTAAAGCTGAAGGTTGTCTCGCTCTTCCTCCTTCGGTCTGTTGCGCCGCGTCCCGATCAGTTGAGTGGCCGCCGTGTGATCGGCCTGCGGAGGTTGGGCAAGCGCATCGTCTTCGAGATGGAGGGGGGAGCTTTCATGGTCCTCCACTTGATGATTGCCGGGCGGCTCACCTGGCTTGATCAATCTCCCGAGAAACCGCCGTTCGGAAAGGACACTTTAGCGTTGTTTCACTTTGACTCAGGCTGTCTCGTGCTTACGGAGGCCGGAAGCAAGAAGAGAGCTTCATTGCACTTGGTTCCCGATGAAGCCGCCTTGGAGGCGCTTGATCCCGGCGGAATCGAACCTCTCGAGATGTCACTGGAGCAGTTTCGCGAAGTGCTCAGCCGGGAGAATCGGACCATCAAGCGGGCGCTCACCAATCCCAGGTTCTTCAGCGGGATAGGCAACGCCTTCTCTGATGAAATCCTGCATGCCGCTCGAATGTCGCCGCTCAAACTCACATCAACATTCCGGCCCGACGAGTCTGAACGGCTGCACCTTGCCATCCAAAGCACTCTCGCATTCTGGTGCGAAAAGCTCCAGGATGAATTCAAATCCAAATTTCCCCGCAGGCAGGATGTGACAGCCTTTGATCCCGACTTTGCGGTTCACGGAAAGTTCGGCAAGCCGTGTCCAGTTTGCGGAATGCCGGTTCAGCGGATCAGATATGCGGAGAACGAGTGCAACTATTGCGCCCGGTGTCAGAACGAGGATCGGATATTTGCGGACAGGTCGCTTTCCCGCATTCTCAAAGATGACTGGCCGCGCTCTCTGGACGAGTTGATGGCCGAATGACCCGCAAAATTGCCGTGTTTGATATATGAAATGTTCCTTTACCTAAGAATCCCGCCCGATCTTCACGATGATGAGATTGGGAAACGGCTCTCCGCCTGGCTCAAACAGTGAGCGAAGGGGAGGACGGCCAGGTAGGCCGGGTTGACAAAACCGTCGAGCCGGCCCATTGGGAGCAAAATGAAGCGAAACAACAAGCGCAAGGGCTTCACCCTTGTTGAAATCATGATCGTCGTTCTGATCATCGGCATCCTGCTGGCGATCGCGGTGCCGAACTTCATCAAGGCACGGCAGTCGAGCCGTCT
>JAEYWW010000305.1 GCA_023428805.1 Armatimonadota bacterium
GCGCACACCTGATCGCTTCAAAAAGATGGTCTAGCCTGGCGGTGGCCGGGCGATTAGAGGAAGCGGTCGCCGTTTTTGATGACTGGTTCAAACACCCTGAATGGGAGCAAGCTGATCCGGTTGACCATTCATCGGATTTCTCCTATCTGATGAGCCTGCAAATTGTGCTCGGCAGAGAAGATGAAGCGATGGAGAGCTTTCGGCAGGGGCTGATCCGGGGAAGCAGGGAACTCTATGGCGTCGAAGTTCAGAATATGTTGATGGCAGCGGCCCACGCAGCGCCTGATGCCACTCCTCTGCCGGTGTGGCGAGAACTGATGACGTGGGCCTGTCAGAAGACCCCGATGCTCCGAATTCCGCCTGAGGTGATTGGGCTGTCTACGTATGCGGAGGTTGTAGAGGCGCATCGGCGCTTTACAAAGTCTCAGAGTCAAACACATTCAAGGTCGAATCCCAATTACATGTTTGGATAGGCTTAGATGAATGTGTTGCATTGGCGGGAGCACAGAATCTCAACCCGCGATCTGCAACGTCATGTGACGGTTTAACGAGTGGACTCACGTCATCAACCAATTTGGAAGAAACAACTCCACAAACGGTATTGGCTCCGCTTAAAAGAGAGACCCATTGTCCAATGGCGGGTTTGCTTTAAGCCTGATTTGACTTGTTCTCAGCAGAGACCTTGCATCATTTAGCGAGCCCTCAACCCAGGTAGGAACCTCCTCAGGCTCAAGAAAAAGTGGCTGACGATCTTGGAAGGGCATCATCCATTCCGTTGCTTCGGTTGTCACCATCGCCACGCTCTCAATGACCTCTCCTTCGGGGCTTGTCCAGCAATCCCAAATGCCAGCGATCAGAAGAGGATTTCCATCCTCCCCACTAATGGCTGTTTTCACGCGCTGTTCCGTCCACTCGTAGAACCCGTCGATAACAACAATGCAACGATGATCACGGAATGAGTCTCGAAAAGAAGGAAGTTCCTCGACTGTCTCTGACCGTGCCTGAGTGTTGATGGTCTTGCGATGGCGGTCGGGTTGGAACCAGTGAGGAATCAAGCCGAAGCGAAGGTACTCGGACTTGTATGTGCTTCCGTTGAACCGCAGGACATTGATGAGGTCAGTTGGATTTCCATCCTCTCGGACAGTTTCGTGCCTCTGTCTGGCGAGCGCCTCTCGCAAGGCCCTCCAATCTGCATCTCCAAGTTTCTCCAACCCGAGTTTTCCCTGGCTGTAGGTGAAGTTGCACACAAGAATATTCTACGTTCTCCAGGTGGTATCTAGGCTGAGTTGGGTGTGAGTCACGACCGAGCCAAGCCCGTCTAGGTTCGATTCCTTGACAGAATCCGTCAATACGAAGACAGGAATGCAAAATCGCCAACTTACTTTGCTCGCGCTGGGAGGCGCCGCCATCGCTCTTCTCATTCTTGCCCCAATCAAAACGGCTCAGGCTCAACCGGCCAAGTCTGTGACCAGGTGGGAGTACATGACCTACAGCATTCCCACGAAGGTTGTGAAGCATGCCAACTCATCGGCTGAGTACACAGTGATCGATCATGCCAAGGTTATCGACCTGCTCAACTCGTACGGGGCGCAGGGCTGGGAAGTCGTCCCGGGCGCTGAGCCGATTCATCTTTTGAGGCGACAGAAACAATGACTCAGTCAGTTCTGTGACGGGCCCAAGATGCAGGAGGCCTCGTCGCCCTGCGTAAGAATCAAGCGACAAAGTCAAATCTGAGCCTAAGTGAATCGGCGAAAGCACGTAGTTGGCGGAAATACTCTCTCTGGCTCTTGGGCGACTCAGAATGACGACGTGGCGATCAAGGCCCCGTACGAGAATCTTGCTCTAGAGTTCAAGTGTTCGTTAAAGCTGTCATGAACGTCTCGGGCCCCTTCTTGTTGTGATTCTAAGAGTTGGTCGCCAGTGTGTATATCCACTGGCTTAGTCTAGCTACCATTGGCGTTAAGTTAGGTCGGTCTGGAGAATTCACCAAAGTTGCAGTCTTCATTCCGGCAAAGCCGAACCTTCAAGGTCGGCTACATGAGGTGCAAACAAGCTGGTAGCTTTGAAAAAAGCTCTTCAGAAAATGGCAGGGGCGACAGGATTCGAACCCGCGACCTGCGGTTTTGGAGACCGCTGCTCTACCAACTGAGCTACACCCCTGCGCGGGAGTGAGATAGTACCCGGCAGGGAACGATGCGGAGCCGAGTCCCATTGAACAAACTCATGACGCCTCCTATCCGTCACAATCGAACCATGAGATTCGCGGGGCTTTGGCCCATGGCAGCCTTGGTTCTGCTCGCGGGGTGTGGACAGGTCCAAATTCAGGGCGGCACTCTGCGGAAGGACCCGAATGCGAAGCTGATCAGCCTTTCGCCGAGCACGACCGAAATCGTCGAACTGACGCAGATGAATCAGCGGTTGATCGGCCGAACCGACGCAGACAACGGCCAGGTCGTGAGCAAAGTTCCAGTTGTGGTTCGAAACACGAAGCCGGACTACGAGGCAATCACCGCCGCGAAGCCCGACATCATTCTCTACGACAGCACCATTTTCTCCGATTTGGATACAGAGAAGCTGAAATCTACGGGCGCCGAACTTTTCGATTTCAAAGCGAAAAATTTCAAGGAGTTTGAGGACTCGCTTTGGAAGCTGACGAGCCGAATCGGCGGCGAGGCCTGGGTGTCGGAATACATCGACCGAATCTACATTGCCCGGGAAAAATACCAGGGCGGCATGGAGGGCGGTGAAGTCAAGGTCATGGCTCTGATGGGAGGCTCCGGTGAATACATGGCAGTCGGCAGGCAGAGCATTCTTGCGGAGATCATGTCGTTTGCGGGAGGCACTCCTGTTGGTCCCGATTCCGACAAGTTCACTACGATGGGCGCAGAGCAGATTGTCGCATCGGCTCCCGAAATCATCTTCACACCCGGGCAGGCGGATCAGATTTTGAGCGACCCCAGGCTCCAGTCTGTTCCCGCAGTGAAGGGACGTCGCGTTTACGATGTGAACGCCAACTACCTCCTTCGGACTGGACAGCGCGTCCATGACCTCATCGGTGCGATGGGCGATCAGATTCTGAATTACAAGACAGCGAAGAACAAGTGAATATGAGCGTGGCGGATATTGGAGTTTTTGGCGGATCGGGCTTTTACAGCCTGCTTGAGAATGTGACGGAGGTCAAGGTTGACACTCCTTATGGTCCGCCCAGTGACGCGGTGATGCTGGCGGAGGTTGCCGGCAAAAAAGTCGCATTTCTTCCCCGTCACGGGCGGACCCACACGATTCCGCCGCACATGATCAACTACCGTGCGAACGTCTGGGCGATGCACAAGCTCGGCGTCAAGGCGATCATCAGCCCGTGCGCGGTCGGCTCGCTCCAGCGGCACATTGAGCCTGGTCACTTTGTGGTCTCCGATCAGTTCGTGGACCGCACAAAGGGCCGTGCGGACACGTTTTATGACGGGCCGATTGTGAGCCACATCTCTCCGGCGGATATGTATGACAAGACCCTGCGCGAACTGGCAGTTCAGACGATCAGGGATCATGGGATCACCTGCCACGATGGAGGCACAGTTGTCGTCATCCAAGGTCCCCGCTTCTCGACGAAGGCGGAGTCGGTGTGGTTCACCAACATGGGCTGGCAGATCATCAACATGACGCAGTATCCAGAAGCCTATCTGTGCCACGAATTGGGAATGGGCGTCGTTAATATTGCATTGGTCACGGACTTTGATAGCGGCGTGGTCGCCGACACGTCTGCAGTGACAGCGCACGACGTATTGGAAGTTTTCAAGAGCAATGCCGAAAAGGCCCGCAGCGTGGTTCTCGACCTGATTGGACGGATCCCTGCGAGCCTCGAAGGAATTGGCTCCAAGGATTCGCTGGCCTACACCCGAGGGGATGGACACGCAACTTCGCCTTACGACGTTCGGATTTTCGACTAAACTGGAAAACGCATGCTTGTCGCGCCGATTGGCTTAGCGCTGGCGGCGGTCCTGGCTCAAGGCCAGCCCGCTCCACAGCCGGCCGCCCAAATTCGCATCAAGGTGATTCTCGAAACGAGAGTGCACCTTCTGCAACGTGACGCGTCGGGGCATGTCATTCCGCGCAGGGGTTACCTCGAAAAGATCGACATCGAGAAAATCCACAATGCCGCCGAAGCGGCCAAACTCCAGATTCACGAATTGAGCGGAGGCAAGACCTCCTTGATCATTGACTTCCTGCAGGACGAAGACCCTGAAGTCATCTGGTTTGACGGAAAGCAGACCTGGCGCGATGGACTGAATGGCGCTGCCGTCTCAGACTCGCAGAAGGAGGGAAGTGTCCTTGGTCTGAAGTTCGCGCAAGAGGTGGCAGAGCCCTGGTTCAACCGCGAGAAGTTTGATGCTTCGTCCGAGAAGGTCTATGGCCCCTATCAAGCCGCCTACCTGATCCACCCCGCCCTCGTCAATGAAGGCGGCATCCATCAGCTGAACGGAACTTTGACTGAAGTGCTGCCTTGGTATCACTTCACACAGCACGATTCTCAACGCGCGCTCAGCACCAAATTTGCCCGACGCGCCGCCCAGCTTGCAGGTTTGCCTGAACCTCCATCCCTGGAGACATTCGACGGCATGTCGTATGGTCAGTACAAGGTAGATGAGGTCAAGGATGCGACGAATGACGACTACTATCGCATCACCGCCTCGGGCGTCATGCCGCGTGGAGCCGTCCGCCTGGCGGGCGATCAGAAGCCAAGCGGGTACGCCGTCTTCAAGATGCGGAACAAGACCACGGCGTCTTGGAGCCTGATTGGCTTGGACGAGAACGACCAGGTCACGGGTGTTGTTCTTTTGGGAGAGTCGATGGCCATGCCGCTGGAAGGCAATCCCGCCTGGCGGGCCAATCGCTACAATGTGCTCCCGGGCGACAACTGGAAGACAGTTTCTGTTCCGGTCAGCGAACTGGGGAATGCCGCCAAGGTTGTCTTTGGCCTCCACCCCGACAGCACGCTGGTGGAGGTCAATTTCGGCGGTCAGCCGATTGCAGATGCAACCGCGATTCAGTTCAAGGAAGCGCCAGAAGCTGGTTCTGTCGCCAAGCTTGAGCCGGTTGCAGCGCCGCCTCTCGCTGATCTTGCGACCCGGCTCGCCTCCACAAAATCCGAAGATCGGTTCTCGGCCATGTGGGAGTTGAGGGAAGTCAAGTCTCTTGAGTCTGTCCCGCTTTTGATCCCCATTGTGACGGGCGCAAATGCGCTGGAAGCCAACGCCGCCATCGTGGCTCTGGCCAATCAAGATTCGCCGGAGGGCTGGGAGGCGATCAAAGCCGCGCTGTTCCGTGGACCCTTCGAGGCGAACCGACGGTTTGCAGCGCAGGTGATGAAGGGGCGATTGACCGAAGGCGAAATTTCTGCGATCATTCCAACTTTGGCGCTTCAAGGCTGGCGCTCGCGGCTTGCCATCCTCAAGCTTTTGGTCGATATGCCTGGTCGGGAATCCAGCATTGTTCTCGCAACGATGCTGGACGACCCCTACCCGCAGGTGAGGCTCTATGTCGTCGATCATGCTCCTGTCGCGGAGCCGTTGATCCAGCGCCGCCTGCTCTACAACGCGGTGAACGACTCGTGCGAGACGATCCGATCCCACTCGCTGACCCGCTTGATTGACGTCGAAAACGAATCAATTCGAAGCGAGGCGTTGAAGGGGATTCGCGATGAGTCGGTGACGGTTCGCCTGAGCCTGCTGACGAAGATGAGGGAAACACCCCAGCCCTGGTATCGTCCCGCCCTCCGTCAAGCCGTTGTGGATCAATCGCCCAAGGTGAGGGCGGCCGCTTTGGATGCTTTTGCCGCTCAGGCTGAACCCACTGATCCGAACGAGATCAGGAACACCTTTGCCGACAATTCCCACGAGGTTCAACTTGCTCTCGCCCGTCTGGCTGCGGCTGGCAAGGTGACGCTTCCGGCGGACACCATCCGCAAGCTCAAAGCCAGCGAACATGAAGATGTGCGCGAGGCGGCAAAGAGCCTGAACGGCAGTTGAAACGGGAAACTTGAGTCGCGATCTGGGAGTTGAATAGAGTACATGAGCAACGGCGGACGAAGCGCCCTTGGTTTTTTTGCGGCGTTTGTCGTCGTTGGTGCGGCGGTTGCTGGTCTGGCAGTCAGAAATCGGATTGAGATTGGAGGATCTCCCGCCCCAGTCTCCACATCGAGCGGACTGGTTGCTTCGCAGGGCGACACCGCTCCGAGTGATGCAGCGCTCTTTCACCGCCTGACCCTCGAACTCGAAAAAAGGTATGTCGAGCCTGTCAAGGATAAATCTGTTCTCGGTGCTGGCGCGGTTCGGGGAATGATCGGCAGCCTCATGGACCCTGATTCGACCTATTACGACAAGGATCAATGGGCGGTCGTGAAGGCGCGACGACAGGGCAGAATGCAGGGCATCGG
>JAEYWW010000314.1 GCA_023428805.1 Armatimonadota bacterium
ACCTGCTTCGACTCGCCCCCTTTCAAAACGTGAACCCCGAGGTCAAAGGATTGGTCAGCAAGCTCGAAAACAAGACTGACTTCGGCATCCTCGGCCTTGGAGTTGTGAACACCAATCTGGATATAGACATCCTCCGTCCAGTGGTTGAACGGGTCCTGCCAGCTTGGGCGGTTGCCTCCGTTGATCCAGGGCGGCTGCCTGCGCGGGATGATGAAGGCGCAAAGGTCGCCATTCCAATCTGCGATTTCCTCGGGACTGTACTTTTCATCGCCCCAGTCATCGAGGAAGGCTGCAGTTGAAATCGGCGTGTCGGCCCAGCCCGTCACCACATAGCCGCTGATCTCATTGCGCGCCCGGACGTTCTCCTGCACAAACTTCCGCATGAACAGCCCCTGCCTGCGGGATGCTTGAATCATCTCTCGAATGGAGTGCTCCGACAGCGATCCGGCCCGGTGCGAGGACATGATCTGCGGGAAATCGTGCATCCAGCGGACTCCCTGGGCGTTCAGCTCGGGTTTATCCGACGCCCAATAGACATCCTCCCGATCCATCCGCTCCAGATCTTTGATCATGTCGTAGTCGTTGAACTCGCCCAGCAGAATGGGGCGGTGGGGCCGCGGCCCCGGAAGCAGCGAGTCCAAAACCTGCGGATAGAAGTGGGTGTCGCAGTAGGGATGAAAATCGTCAAAGTCGCCGAACTCCCGGGGATCGCCGCCGTACATCTCCGCGCCGCCGGAGTTGTCTTTGACCAGAGGGCTTGCGGTTCTCTGTTTGATGAAGTCAACAAGCTCCTCCCTAAATTCCGCAGGGGTTGATTCGCTGAGCTCGCAGCCGACCGTCCAGGCCAGAACATTGTCGTGATGCGCGTACTGATCGACGATCCGCTTGACTTCATGTCGGTATCCGTTGAGCGCCTCCTCATTTCCGCTCGGCAGCCAGATCGGCAGCTCGATCCAGGCCATCATGTCCTCCTTCCGCATCTCCTCCAAGTAGGCGTGTCCCGGGAGCCAGAGGCAGAATTTGATGAGATTGAACCCAAGCCGCTTGATCTGGCTGATCTCCCTGCGGATTCTATCGAGGGGAAGATGAGGCGACGCGAGATCGCCATACCATCCCCAGGTCAAAACACCCTTCGCGTAGAAGAACCTCCCATCCACAAACATCCTCGACCCCTCGACCGAAACCCGGCACGGAGGAACGGGGCGGGGCGTGAGAGGATCATCCTGCGACACGACAATCTCAACCTCGCGGAAGATCCCCCCGAACGTGCCATAGACATACGGAATAAACCCGCTGGCGACCTGGGGAACCGGAAACTTATCACCGCCGTTTTTGGTGACTTCGACTTCAACTGCGACTGACTCCCCCGCGAAATCCGCCAAAGGGATGGAAAACGCATCCCATATCCCGCGATGCCGCTCAACTTCAACCCCATTGATCCGAACGACCGCCTCATAGCTCACCCCATGGAAAACCAGCCACGCATCTTCGCTCGGAATGGCGACTTCCGTCCGGTAGATCGCCGGACCTTCCCAGGTCAACGGAACGTCGAGATGCCACACGTGCGGAACCTGGATCGGCTTGGGCGACTGGCCATAATCCACCGTCCAATCCCGAATTTGATAAGACATGTTAGTAATTCTACTGAGTTCCCGCTGAATTAGCCTTGACTCAGTTTCTTTGGGACTCAACAAGATTCCGATTGAACCGCCGCATCCGCCCACAATCAGGAACGTGAAGCCCCAAAACTCGGAGCTGACTTCAAAGATTGCGGCGATCTCGCTGGCGGCGACCACCGTCGTGGTTGTCGTCAAGCTCGCGGGCGCGGCGCAGTCGGGGTCGATCAGCGTCTTGGGTGAAGCGCTGCAGTCTCTATTGGACGTCCTGATGGCGGGGATCACTCTCTGGGCAGTCCGCTACGCGGCAAAGGAGCCCGACGACGGACACCCCTACGGCCACGGGCGCGCCGAGCTGCTCGCCAGCGCGTTCCAGATGGTCATCGCGATCTTCACCGCCGGGGTCATCGCCTGGCAGGCAAGCCTGCGCCTTCTTTCTCCCCGCGAAATCGCGCCGGACTGGGGCATGGCATCAATGGTCTTCGCCCTCTTCGTGAACGGCGCGATGATGTCCTATCTGACCAAGGGCTTTGCCAAAACTGGGTCTGAGATGCTCAAAAGCGAGCGGGCGCACCTCGCCTCCGACAGCCTGGCCTCCCTCGGCGTCATCGCCGGGCTGCTTCTCTACCGCATGACGGGCCAGACATGGATCGACCCCGCCGCCGCGATCCTCTTTACGGTGATCGGCGCGCTCCTGGCCTTCCGCCAGCTCAAAAGCGTGATCCACCCGCTGATGGATGGATCACTGCCCCGAGAGGAAGTCTCCGCCATCGAGGCGATTCTGGAACGCCACCCCGAGACACGCGGCTATCACGATTTCCGAACCCGCACCTCCGGAAGCACCCGCCACGTCGAAATGCACCTGCTCCTCGACGACGAACTCACCTTCATCCGAGCCCACGAAGTCGCCGACGAGATCGAGGATGAATTGATGGAGCTGCTCGACGGAGCCGTCGTGACCGTGCACTACGAGCCATATGAGGCGGAGATGCGGAAGCAGGTCACGGCTTCAGATTGACCCCTTCTCCACCGATTCAATCCACTTCTTCAATTCTTCCACCACCACGGGGTTGAATTCCGACGGCTTCCCGCCGAGCTTGTCGTAGCTGTCCTGGAAGCTCTCCGTCTTTCGGAAAAGGTGGTCCGTTCCGGGCACTTCACGGTATTCGGCCGCCCCAGGGCGGACGCGGTTGACGATGGCCGCGACCTGGGTTTGATCTTCTTTGAGGGCGATGAAATCATCCGCGCCAAAGAACGCGATCACCTTTCCGTTCGGCACCTTCTCCCAATGCGCCGCATAGTTCTGATCGTTGCATTGGCGCATGTATTCAATGCTCCGGATCCCGAGCATCACGCCGTCGGGCGACTGGGCCCGGGCGGCTTCGGCGAGTTCGGGGCGGTTCTCGACAATCCAGTCAATTGAACGACGCTCGTTGTAGAGGAAGTGATAGAACGCGGTGTCCTGCCG
>JAEYWW010000328.1 GCA_023428805.1 Armatimonadota bacterium
CGTGAACACTCCTGGTTTTGCGGGGGCGGTCAATACGGGCGAAGCGATGCTGACCAATGACTACTGGTGGCCCAGCACTGGGCGGCTCCCCGTCACCTTCACCGTCCAGGCCAGAACGCCCGAAAGCTGGGAAGTCATCACGAGCGGAGAGCGAACCGGAGTCGAACTCCTGGACCAAGTCAAGGTCACCCGCTATCGCATGGACGTGCCCATTGTCTACCTCAGCCTCTCCGCAGGCCCTTTCAACAAGGCGGAGAAAAAGACAAACGGCATTGACTACCGCGCCTGGTCGCTCAAATTGACCAAGGACGAATTGGAGCAGCAGACCGAGCTCTATCCGCCGATCATCGAGTTCTATGCGAAGACATTCGCTCCGCATCCATTCACGCAGTACGGCGCCGTGGACACCGAACTCTACGGCGGCGGCGCGTTGGAAGCCTACAGCTACGCCACATACGGCCACGGCTGGCTGCCCGATGAGGACGCGCACGAGCCCGCGCACACCTGGTTCGGCGGCATCCTTCCGAACACCTATCTCAAATCCATGTGGAACGAGTCGTTCGCGGTGTGGTGCGAGAGCTTCTATGCGCGGGAGGGAGCGATCGGCAACGCCGAGGAGAAGCGCCCTGCGTTCGTCGCGGTTCCATCTCCCAACGGGGCGTGGAATGCGACACCGATGGTGAATTCCGGAGTCGAGTGGGCGGGAGTCGCCAGCGCGCTCGGATATGGCAAAGGGGGCTTCGTGCTCCAGCAGTTGGAATTTGAAATGGGCACCGCTGCCATCGTGGCAGCCGCGCGGAAGTGGATCCAGGAACACCCGAAGGGCGAGCCCGCCGAGTGGGAGGGCTTTGAGGCGGCCTGCGGACCAGAGTGGAAATGGTTCTTCGACCAGTGGCATCGCAGGGCGGGCTACCCGGCTCCAACGGTTTCGGGAGTTGCAAAAGCTGGCGGAAAGGTGATTGGAAAGGTTGAATTCGCAGGCGAGCCTTATCGCATGGGAACAGAATTGGCCTTTGCCACTCCTTCGGGCTGGAAGTTCGGCCGCGTCACTTTGGATGGTTCAGGGGCATTTTCGGCAGACTGCCCCGCTGATGCGACAGAGGTTGTTTTCGACCCTTGGGGGCGATTGCCCATTCAGCATAAACGCAGCAATCAGGTGACCTTCAACGCCGTTCGCCGTGTCCCGGTGGTGCTGGATGAAAAGAACGCGGATTGGATGCCAGAACGGGGGCGCAGGGCGGATTGGGATGGCAAGACGATGGAAAATCTGCTCTTCGTCGGACATCCGTCGAACAATCCCGTGGTCGCGGATCTCTGCAAGCGGGCGGGGTTTGCCGTCGATGGCGACAAGCTGACTTATCGGGGGACGACAATTGATCTCAGGGACGGATGCGCCATGGCACTGATCGACCTCGGCAATGGGAAGCGCTGCGGCCTGCGTCTCGGCAAAGTCCGGCGCGAACCCAGCATCGGCTCCGCCAAAGTCGCGCTCACCGATGGATTGGGGCGATTCCTGCGCGGAGAAACCGAACCCCGGCACGAAGACGGACTGGTCTTCAAGCTGTAGAGGCAAGCCGGTGCGGTCTGGGGGCTTTACGCTGAGTCGCACCCGGCCCCGAGCGATTGTGGTGCACCTCTCCCGAGGTGCAAGCCTCCCCGGACCGCTCCGCTTCAGCGGGGCCATCGGATTTCCGCACTTCAGTGCGCCGCATAGCGCAGGGTTGCCGAGCAAAGCCAGCGTCCATCTTCCAAGACTTGCACCTCGGGAGAGGTGCACCACCAAGGAAGACGCGCCGCGCCGCGCATGACAAAGCGCGACAGGAATGAGCGCGCACTCCATGGAGTGCGGGCAGACATGACCGCTTTCAATTCCGCCGGAGGCGGTCTGTCGCTCTTCGATCAAGAGCAACGAAGGCGGCTCCGCCGCAAATGAAAGCGGCGATGTCTCGCCGCACTCCAAAGCGAAAGCTTTGACCTAGGTCGAGCTCTGGAGTGAGCACCTTGGTGCTCCGTGCTGTGTGATGCACGCTGATTGGGATTTTGAACCTAAATTCGCAACCTAATCGCCCGATGGGGCATATTAGGGGGTGGTGTTGGGCCTTTACCTGGCAGCCGCCATCATCGGCGGGGGATTGGTTGTGGTTTCCGCGCTCGGAAGCGTTTTCGGGCACGGAGCGGATCATGACGCCTCGTTGGACCACGACCATGACATCGAGATCGGCGGACATGACCTGGATCATGATCTGGGTGAGCATGCCGCCGATGCGGCTGGCAAGGTCACGGATGCCTTCAACGGCATCGCGGAGTGGATTCCCTTCCTCTCCGTCAGATTCTGGGTCGCCTTCACCGCCGCCTTCGGAATTCTTGGAATTCTGATGACCACGATGAAGATGGGCGGAGAGCCGGGGATTCTCTTCACCGCCCTCATCACCGGCTTTCTGACCGGAACGATCGTTCATACCTTGATCACCTGGATCAAGCGGCATTTGAAGGACAGTTCGGTCGAGGAAAAGGACCTTGTGGGGGTTCATGGGAGGGTTCTGGTGCCCGCTCGCGGCTCCGATCCGGGCAAAATTCGGATCGAAGTCAAGGGCGACATCATCGACTTGCTGGCCGTCAGCGACGACGGCCGTGACATAGATGCGGGCTCGGAGGTCTTCGTGGTGGCAGTCGAAGGCAACCAGGCGCGCGTCGCACGGCAGGAAGACCTGCTGAATTGATCTGAAATGACAACTCTTATCGCAATGAGCGGGTTTTTCCAGTTGAATGTCCAGCAGGTGGGCATCGGGGCGTTCATCGGTCTGATGCTGATTCTGGGATTCCTCATCCTGGTGCGCACTTTTCTGGTGATCGGGCTGCCGAATCGGGTCTTGGTCATCACCGGGCCGGGCGGCACCAAGCACTATTTCGGCGGACGCGCCTGGCGCATCCCGGGCCTCCATGTGGTCAAGGAGATGTCCTTGAGCCTGATGGAAGTTCCCATCACCGTCCGCAACGGCTACTCCAAAGGCGGCATCGCCATGAACGTCGATGCCATCGCCAACGTGAAGATCGCCAGCGACGGACGCTACATCGGCAACGCCATCGAGCGATTCCTCGGCCGCGACACGAACGAAATTCGCCGTGTCGCCAAGGAGACCCTTGAAGGCCACCTCCGCGGCGTCATCGCCAACCTGACCCCAGAGCAGGTCAACGAGGATCGCCTGGTGTTCGCGGAAAGCCTCCAGAAGG
>JAEYWW010000375.1 GCA_023428805.1 Armatimonadota bacterium
ACATCCAGCGGAAGACGGCGCATCAAGTGCTCCATCGCGATGCCCGCCGCTCCGGTTCCGGGATTGGCGAGAATGCGGAGGGGCTTCAAAGTCGCGGGGTCGCAGAAGGTTGTGAGGTGGGTGGTGAAGTCGGCGTAGACATCCTTCGCTTCGATTGATCCCTGACCTGTTCTCTCCCAATTCTGTTTGGCGGCGCGTTCCTCGATGGCGAGGAGGCCGGTGTCGCTCGAGATGGGGCGGCTCTCCTCGCGGACCATCTTCATGCCGTTGTATTCCGGCGGGTTGTGGCTCGCCGTGATCATCACACCGCCGTCGTAGCCGTAGTAGGCGGTGGCGAAATAGACCATCTCCGTGCCGACCATGCCCAAGTCGATCACGTTGACACCTGCATCATTCAGGCCCTTCGTAAGAGCCTCAGCCAACTCCGGCCCGCTCAGACGAATGTCGTAGCCCACGCAGACCTTCTTTGCCCCGGTCTCGTCGGCGAAGGCGCGCCCGATGGCATAAGCGATCTCGGGATTCAGTTCACTCGGGACTTTGCCACGCACGTCATAGGCTTTGAAGCAGGGGAGAAAGGCGCCCATTTTTCTTCCCCGAATCTACCCTTTTATCCAGCAAGTGTCAGGTGTCAACCTCTCAGGCTTAATCAAGTTGGGCCACGGGATGGACGAACTGCGGCGCTTGAGCTGGACGCCCATATCACGAATGGTGGTGCACGTCTCCAAACGTGCACGCCTTCTTTTCACTCCTGCAACCAAGTAAAGGTCCGAGAGCCAACTCAACCCTGGAAATGCCTGGCACCAGTAAACTCAGCCCATGTCAGCACAGTTGATCGGAGCACATATGCCGCTGGGCAAAGGGTTTGGGGCGGCGGTGCGCAACGGCCACTCGATTGGATGCACCGCCGTCCAAGTCTTTACAAACAACCCGCGCCAATGGAGCGGCAAGACGATCACCGATGAGATGGCGGCAGACCTGGCCTCCGCACGAGAAGAGACCGGAGTCAACGCGCTGGTCAGCCACGACACCTATCTCATCAACCTCTGCGCCCCATCGGAGGAGATCAAGGAGAAATCGAAGGCGGCGATCAAAGCTGAAATGGCGCGCTGCTCCTTCCTCAACATCCCCTATACAGTCAGCCACATGGGAGCGCATCTGGGACAGGGAGAAGAGGAGGGGCTGCGAGGAATCTCAGAATCAGCTCTCGAAGTTCTTTCCGACACGCCGGAATCGGTGACCTTGCTGATGGAGACAACTGCCGGGCAGGGGTCGAGCCTGAACTACCGCTTTGAGCAGATCGCCCGGATTCTGGAGCTGACCAGCGCGCCCGCCCGCCTCTGCGTGTGCCTCGACACCTGCCACATCTTCGCCGCCGGATACGACATTCGGACTTCCGAAGGGTACGAGGCGGTGTTTTCCGAGTTCGATCGGCTGATCGGAATCGACCGGATCAAGTGCATCCATTGCAACGACAGCAAGAAGGATTTGGGGACCCGGGTGGACCGCCACGACAACATCGGCGACGGATTGATCGGGCTGGAGGCTTTTCGCTGCCTCGTCAATGATCCGCGATTCTCACAGGTTCCGATCGTGGTGGAAACCCCGGATGCCGAGACCATGCACGCGGTGAATGTGAAGCGGCTTTGGGACTTGAAAGACTAGATCCGATCAGTCAAATCTGTCTTATCGATTTCCTCCAAACTTCCGCTTCCACTCGTCCAGCTTCATCAACGCTTCGATGGGTGTGAGTTGGTCGACTTCGAGCTTGCGCAGCTCCTTCACCATTTCGGGGTCCTGCGCTTCGAAGAGGGTGAGTTGGACATTGTGCATCGAAGGTCCGACCGCCTGGGGAGCCGTTTCCTTCTGTTCGAGATTGGCCAGAACCTCAGAAGCCCGCCTCAGAACCCGCGATGGAATCCCGGCCATCCGGGCGACCTGGATGCCGTAGCTGCGGTCGGTTCCACCCGGCAGAACCCGGTGCGTCCAGACCACTTGATCGCCGATCTCCTCGACCGACACCCGGCAGTTGAAGACGGTCGAAATCTGGTCCGAAATTGTGTTGAGCTGGTGATAATGAGTGGCGAAGAGCGTCTTGGCGCCGATCTCCGCCAGATGCTCGACCATCGCCCAGGCAATCGCAAGACCGTCGTAAGTGCTGGTTCCCCGCCCCACTTCGTCGAGGATCACGAGGGAATGCTCGGTGCAGTTGTTGAGGATGTTCGCACTCTCGATCATCTCGACCATGAACGTGGACTGGCCCAAGGCGAGTTCATCTTTTGCGCCGATTCTTGTAAAAATCCGATCACATAATCCCATTCGGCAGGAACGCGCAGGCACAAACGAACCGATCTGGGCGAGGAGAATGATCATCGCGGTCTGGCGCAGAAATGTCGATTTTCCGCTCATATTCGGCCCGGTGAGAATCATCAATCTCTGCTCGGGATGAAGCTCAAGATCATTGGGGACGAACGCCGCGCCATGGGCCTCCACGACCGGATGACGCCCCCCTTTGATCTCCAAAACATCATCTTCAGCAATCTCAGGCTGCACATATCCTTTGAGAACTGCTGTTTCGGACAAGCAGCAGAGAACATCCAGCTCCGCGATGGCGCGGGCGGTTTTAAGAAGCGAGGATGACTGCGACGCGACGTGGGTTCGGAGGCGGTGAAAAAGATCGGTCTCCAGCGCGGTCGCCTTCTCATCCGCACCCAGAACCGCTGACTCATGATCCTTCAGTTCGGCGGTGATGTACCTCTCGGCGTTGGCGGTGGTCTGTTTGCGGATGTAGCTCTCTGGAACCTTGTGAATCAGTGACTTGGGGACTTCCAAGTAGTAGCCGAAGACGGAATTGAAGCCCACCTTCAGCTTGTCAATGCCCGTGTTTTGCCGCTCCTCCCTCTCCAGCTTCGCGATATAGTCGCGTCCATTGCGCCCGAGCGACCGGAGCTTGTCAAGTTCAAGGTCATAGCCCTCTTTGAAAATTCCCCCTTCGCGGATCGTCAAGGGAGGCTCCTCCACAAGGGCTTGGCGCAGGGCAAAAGCAAGCTCGCTGTGATCGCCCATCTCGGCTCGAAGCTCATACAATCGCTCCAGGGCAACCTTCCGCAGCAGATCGTCGAGTTCGGGCAACGCAAGAAGCGTCTGCTTCAATCCCGCCAGATCGCGGGGAGAGGCCAGGCCGGTGGCGCAC
>JAEYWW010000054.1 GCA_023428805.1 Armatimonadota bacterium
AGCGTACTCTTACTCTGTCAATCGCCGCCCTCACCTTCGTTGCTTTGACGGGCTGCGGAGGAAGCACAGACAGCGACAGCAACGGCACACCTTCGCCGTTCGCCGGAAATTGGACGGGCACTTGGAATTCGGTTTCCCTCGGTCAGAACGGCACGGCAACCGTCAATATCTCCGAAAACGGAGACGTGGCTGGAACCACAAACAACACCACCCTTGGGATCACCGGAACCTTGGACGGAACTATTTCCGAGGATGGCACTGTTACTGGCACAGTGCAGTACCCCGGATCATCAGCAACCAATGCCAACGGCACATGGTCGATCAACGGAGCCGGACACATCGTGGGAAACCTCAACCAGACCGTGGGCGGCACGAGTCACCCCATCAGCTTCGACATGACTCGGAATTGACTCCCCTTTGGACTCGGAGTGCGCGATCATCCATCTCGCCCACTCCGAGTCCAAATGGCTGAGAGCTGCACTCGACATTTTCGCAACAGACACTTACGCGTGGTCATCATGTATATTCGATTCGCCACGCCATGAATCCGCTCGACAGCTACACCTCTCCGGCCCGCTTCGACGAAGCGGTGGATGCGGATGGCCGGATCAGAGAGGGGTTTGCGGGGGTCGCGCGAAATCTCGCCTCGATTTCCGCGATGGAAATGGAGCGGAAGAAGCGGGCCATCGACCTCTTTTTCCTGAATCGCGGGACGACGTTCACAGTCTACAACGAGGAGATCGGCATTGACCGCATCCTCCCATTCGATCCGATCCCTCGCATCATTCCAGGCGATGAGTGGGCGAAGATTGAAGAGGGACTGAAGCAGCGGCTCTACGCGCTCAACCTCTTCCTCCACGACATCTACCACGATCAAAAAATCCTGCACGATGGCGTGGTGCCTTGGGAACTGGCGCTGGGGGCGACTCATTTCCGGCGCGAATGGATCGGGGTCGATGTCCCTCACAACATCTATGTCCACATCTGCGGCACCGACCTGATTCGCGACGGAAATGGCGACTACCTGGTGCTGGAGGACAACCTCCGCAGCCCGAGCGGAGTCAGCTACGTCTTGGAGAACCGCGTCGCCATGAGGCGGATCTTTCCCGAGCTTTTCGAGGGCTGCGATGTGCGCCCGGTCCAAGATTATGGAGCGAATCTGCGGGACGTGCTTGAATTCATCGCCCCGCATACCGGCGAAGAGCCCGTGGTGGCCATCCTGACTCCGGGCGTCTACAACTCGGCTTATTTCGAGCACACCTTCCTCGCGAAGCAGATGGGGGTGGAGCGGGTCGAAGGGCGTGACCTGATGGTTGACAACGGCGTCGTGATGATGCGCACGACGGAAGGGCTCAAGCGCGTGGATGTCATCTACCGGCGCATTGATGACGACTATTTGGACTCAGTGGCCTTCCGCCCGGACAGCATTCTCGGGGTTCCGGGCTTGGTGAATGCCTATCGAAGCGGCAATGTCGCCTTGGCGAACTCCATCGGCACCGGCATCGCCGACGACAAAGCTCTCTATGCCTACGTTCCGCGGATCATCAAGTACTACCTGGATAAGGACGCAATTCTGAACAACGTCGAAACCCGCATCGCCAGCGAGCCGGGGGAAATGCAGTACATCTGCGACCACCTGGAGGAGCTGGTGGTCAAGCGCGTGGACGAGGCTGGAGGGTACGGCATGCTGATCGGCCCCCACTCAACAAAAGAGGAACGCGATGACTTCGCGGCGCGCGTCAAAGCCGAACCGCGAAGCTATATAGCTCAGCCCATGGTGGACTTCTCGACTCATCCCAGTTGGATTGACGGGCGGCTCCAACCCCGCCGTGTCGATCTGAGGCCCTATATTCTATTCGGTGAGTACATTCAAGTTCTCCCGGGCGGCCTGACTCGCGTCGCGCTCCGCGAAGGCTCGATGGTGGTCAACTCGAGCCAGGGCGGCGGAAGCAAGGACACATGGGTGCTGCGCTGATGTTGAGCCGCGTCGCCAACTCGCTCTATTGGAGCTCGCGCTATCTGGAGCGGGCCGAGATCGCCGCCCGATCCTCTGCCGCCCTGTACGGATATGGCCTGGAGCTACAGGGGATCAGTCATGTCGCCGCGCTCGCCTGCTGGCAGTCCATGCCGCAGCTCATCGACGTGGACTTTGGTGGATCGGACCCGGAAGAACTGCTCCACACGATCCTCTTTGATCCGTATGCACCGGGTTCCGTTCTGAACGCGGTGATCCATGCACGAGAGAATGCCCGGTCGGTGCGAGACGTGATTCCGAGCGAGTACTGGGAGGCGATCAACATGCTCTTCCACCTTCTCCACGACACGAGCAAGGCGGCCCCGGATGAAGAACACGACATCGCGGTGGCGGGCCAGGCATCACTCTACTTCCATGTCCTGCACGGCCTCCGAGACAATTCTATGATGCGGAATGACGGCTGGCACTTCATCCGGCTTGGCCGCAATCTCGAGCGGGCATCGGGAGCGATCCGCATTGTCGATTTCATGTTCGGACATCCCGCCTTGGACTTGGCGGAGAAGGAAGCCTTGAGCATCGACGCCGTTCATCTGGCGACAACTCTGCGGATGGCGATGGGATACGAGGCATTTTCAGGTCTGGGCGGGCATCTGACGCCGGACAGCGTCGCGGATTTTCTCCTGCTTGATTCCAGCTTCCCTCGGTCGGCGGAGTTTGCCATCCATGATCTCAGCGTCTCCCTGCACGCACTCAGCCGGACTCCCATCGACATCATTTCAAGCGATGCAGAACGGATTGCGGGACGGATGCTGGCCGAGCTTCGGTTCCGCGATGCGGGAGAGGTGCTGATTGATCTCGGCGATTGGACTCTCGATCTTCTGAAGCGCCTCAACAGCCTCGGGCTGGCGATCAACGCCCAATATTTCCCCTGAGAACGCCATGCTCTTTGAACTCAAACACCAGACCACATTCGAGTACAGCTCTCCGGTCACCGAGAGTTTGATGGAGTTTCGCCTGACTCCGGTCACGGACTCCTGCCAACGCGTTCTTCAACATCGGAGCCATGTGACCCCTCTCCGGCAGATTCAGCAGCATCTCGACTACTTGGGCAACACAGTCTCCACCTTCAATATCCAAGCTCCCCATGACCGGGTGCAGGTCTGCTTCGAGTCGTTGGTCGAAACATTTGCGGGGTCTCGCCGGACAGGAGAACTGCGCGGGCTTGCGCGCTTCGACAGCCTTCAGCCCAGCTCCCGGACCAAGTGGACTCCGGCATTTCTTGACTATGCGCAGAGGTTTGCGAGTCTGAGAGGTGCGGAGAACAGACAGGCTGCCGAGGAGATTCGGTCCGCGATCTTTGAAGGATTTCGGTACGACACCGCCGCCACTCATTCCGGTTCAACAATCAATGACCTGCTGGAAGGTGGAGCGGGCGTCTGTCAGGATTTCTCCCACTTGATGATCGCCCTCTGCCGCTGGCTCGCAATTCCAGCGCGCTATGTGTCCGGTTATGTGTTGACCGAGTCGGCATCGGAAGGAGCGGTCGCGAGCCACGCTTGGGTGGAGGTGTATGACCCGGTTTCTGGCTGGGTGGGGATCGACCCAACTCACAACAAATGGGTGGAGGAGCATCATATCCGCATCGGAGTGGGACGCGACTACGACGACGTGGCTCCGAACAAGGGCGTTTATCGAGGCTCGGCGGAAGAATTGGTGTCGGTCGCCGTCCATCTCCGCCCGATCACGCCCGATGAACTGGAGCAGAGCAGCCAGCGCCTCTTCACGGCCAGCCAGCTTCAAAACCACAGCACGAGACAGACTCGCAGGCCGCCCCAAGCGAGCCTGCTTCAGCAGGTTTCGGCGGCTCAGCAGTAGCTCAGATCACCCGATCAGACAGGTTCGGATCAGTGCTCGGGTAACTGCCCAAAATGACCGTTTCCAACGCGATGTGGCGAATCTCTTCAACCGCCGCCGCAACGTTGGGGTTCTTCCGATGCCCCCCCAGATCCACGTAGAAGATGTATTCAAATGCGGCGCGGGGAGCGGGGCGGGATTCGATCATCATGAGGTTCACCTGATGGCGCTCAAACGCACCGAGAACCTTGTAGAGTTCGCCCGGCTTGTTGCGGAGATTGAACATCAGTGAGGTCTTGTCCTGCCCAGTAGGTTCAGGTTCATTGGGTCCAAGCACCACAAATCGCGTGCGATTCTGAGAATGGTCTTCGATATGCTCCGCGAGGAAGCTGAGGCCCAGGCTCTCGACGCAATAACGATTGGCAATCGCCGCACTTTTCGGATCGTTCAAGGCTTTTCGAGCCGCCGCCGCAGTTGGCACAGCATCAATGATCTCCGCGTGAGGCAGATGTTCGGCAAGCCAGCGGCGGCACTGCCCCGCTGGCTGCGGTCCGGCATAAACCCGTTCAATCTCCGCCAAAGAGCCGGCGATGCTGCCGAGATGGTGGCTGACAGCAAGAAAGCATTCCGCGCATATCTTCACGTTTGTCTGCGGAAACATATCCAAAGTCTCTGGAACAACCCCTGCCGTAGAATTCTCAATCGGGGCGATGCCGTAGTCGGCTTGCCGGTGCTCAACCGCCAAAAAGACTTCGGTGATGGATGCAACCGCCAGCCTCCGGGCGCTGCTCCCGAATGTTTCGATGGCCGCCATCTCGCTGAAGGTGCCCTCCGGGCCCCAGAACGAAATGGTCAGCGGCCGCTCCGCATCCCGGGCGGCGGAGATGATTTCCCGATAGATGTTCTTGAGGTGGTGAGTTCCGAGAGCTTCGGTGGGAGCGGCCTCAAGTTTGGCGAAGATCTGCCGTTCCCGCTCTGGAGTGAAGAACGGACGACCATCCAATCCCTTCACCCGCCCCACTTCCTGCGCCAATTGGGCGCGGCGATCCAGGAGGTCGATAATCTGTCCATCCACGGAATCGATATCCTGGCGGATCAGGTCGAGGCTGCGGCTCTCTTCGGACATCTGATTCAGTTTGGCCCAAGGAAGCCGAAATGCGGGAATTTATGCGCCCTTTCGCCTTTTCCCAGGAAGAACCACGGCGCGGAAACCGTCTATGAACTAAGCTAGATTCAGAGAGAGCTTTTGGACGACATTCAAAGAAGACTGGCGGAGCTGATCGATCCCTCCATGCGCGGGGTCATGGCGGTCATTGACATTCTGTTGGTGGCCTTCCTGATCTATCGCCTGCTCAAGCTCGTCCGGGGCACGCGGGCTTGGAAGGTGCTGATCGGAATCGGCGTCTTTGTCGGCGCGCTCTTCCTCAGCGAAAAGCTGGAACTGCACACCCTTCATTGGATTCTGGAAAAAGCCAGCGTCTTGGCGCCGGTCGCGCTCGTCATCCTGCTCCTACCCGAACTGCGGCAGGCCATCGAAGGGTTTGCCAAGATCGGCCTGCTTCCCGAGAGGCTGCTGACGGGAGAAAGCTCCACATCGCACACGGTGCTCGATGAAATTGTCGAAGCATCAGAAAATATGGCTCGGCGCAACATCGGGGCGCTGATTGTCATCGAACGCGAAGAGCAGTTGAATGAAGTCGCCCGCAACGGAGTACCGCTCAACGCCGAGGTCACAGCGGCGCTAATAGAAGCGATCTTCTACCACGGCAACCCTCTTCACGATGGTGCGGCAATCATCAGGAAGGACAATCTTCTGGCGGCGGCCTGCAGGCTCCCTTTGAGTGAAAATCCGCTCTTGGGCGCTCAGTACCACATGCGTCACCGCGCAGGCGTCGGTGTTTCAGAGGCGGCGGACTGCGTCGTGATCATCGTCAGCGAAGAGCGCGGCGAATGCTCGATCGCGGTCGATGGAGAACTCATTCACTGCAAGTCCGGCGAGGATTTGAAGAACCGACTGCAGTCCCTTGTCGCAACGTCGGGGGATGATCGCGCCGCCCGCCGGATGTTCGGAAGGAAGCAGAATCGCGAAATGGAGCGGACGCCTTGAAGCTCTCCAGCATCTTCACGTTCTTCGCGTCGCTCTTGATCGCGCTCGTGCTTTGGTTGAACGTCCAGCCTCTCTATGATCCAGACAAGGAAAGAGAGATGCAGGTCAAACTCGAAATGCGGGATTTGGCGACTGGCTTGGCGGTGATTCAAGCTCCCGAAAGCGTCACTGTCTTTGCTTCAGGAACTGCCGAAGACTTGGACCGGCTTGATTCAAGAAATGTCATCGCATTTGTGAACTTGGCTGGAGCCCGAACCGGTGAAGCGGACTATCCGGTGGAAGTGGCCGGACCTGCCGGGGGGCGTGTGACCCTGAGGGCCAGACGCACAGTACTCAGTCTAGACATTGAGCGCACAGGCTCAAATGAGCGAACCGTCGAACTCGAAACCACGGGATTGCCCCCCGCCGAATATGTCTATGACGGAGCGACGATTGTCCCGGCCCTCGTCAGCATCGCCGGCCCCGAGTCGAGTCTGAGCAAGGTGAAGAAGATTCGCGCGCTCATCGATCTCAGCCGGATCGCGCCGAAAAGCGACTTCACTCTTCAATTGGAAGCGTTGGATTCCGAGGGCAAGCCCGTGCCCATGATCTCCATTGAGCCTTCCTCGGTCCGCGTCAGTCCGGCGGTGGCGAGCGCGCCCACCACCAAGCGCGTCATCATCAACGCCGCGTTTGAAGGCTCCGTCGCCAATGGCTTTGAAGTGACTTTCTACGAGCTCAAGCCCTCGCAGATTGAGCTCACAGGACCGAGCCGGGAACTCGCCAAGGTCAGCCAGATCAGCACCGCCCCCATCTCCATCAAGGATCTGCGAGCGGACGCCACAATCCCGGTCAAACTGGTCATCCCGACAGGACTGAAAGCAACTGCGGCCACCCCCGCCTCCATAGTCATCAAAGTTTCTCCGGTCACACCCAGCGGCAACGGGGCGGATTGATATGGAATGTCGCCCGATCCGGCGTGAGGAAGCAGAGGAGTTTCTCAGCCTCTTGTGCCTCTGTTTCAATCTGGATTCAGCTCATGCCCGGGCAGTTTTTTACAACGATCCAACACTCGATTTAGAGAGGAAGTGGGCGCTTTTTGAGGATGGGCGCATCACCAGCATCGCCACCACCTCCCCGCTTCTGTTTGGATGGGGCAGGGCCGTCGGGATAGCGGGAGTCGCCACAGACCCGGCCCGACAGAAGCGCGGTCACGCCCGGCGCCTGCTGGAGGAAATCCTGTCCCATTCGGCGGAAAAGGATGAAGCTCCGGCCCTGCTGTTTGCGCATCATCGTCCACTCTATCAGTCTCTTGGATTCCAGGTTGTGGATGAGGTCGTGAGAGGAACGATCAGGGAAGCAGACTTTGAACTCGCCCCCACCGCCATGACCAAGGACGAAGTCCGCCAACTCTACACCTCCTGGTCGGAGGCTTCTCCTGGCCGGCTGCGGCGCACAGACCAAAAGTGGCGTTCCTGGGAGTGGAATTTCAAAGCCTGTGAACCAGTGGGAACGGGATACATCTGCATGGAGCCGATGCTCTGTCGTGAGGCGATTTTGGATGCTGCCCTGCCCGCCTGGCCCGTTGCTCCGGCAGCCGAGTGGGTCGGCCTGCGTGGCGTGACAAAGCATCTGTCTGTTCCCATCATCAACCCCAGACGCGACATGCTCGTCATGGCCCGCGGCTTCCCCACACCGCCGGTAATGTTCATGAC
>JAEYWW010000058.1 GCA_023428805.1 Armatimonadota bacterium
CCTTTAAGGAGGAGTCGATTGACGGGCGGAAGCGTGCCGCCGCAGTCTATTCATTCAGCAAGAATGGCAAGTCCGGCACTGCCCGCGAATGGATCGACCTCAAAACCGGATTGGTCGAACGATTCAGCGTCCGCACAAAAAGCGACGAAGAGGAGAAGCTGGTGGAAGGCTGGATCACGGAGCTTCAGACAGACTTCAAGGATGATTTCACCAGCGAGCTCTTCGACCCCGCCAAGCATCCTGACTACACGAAGCAGTGACGCCTCACTCTTCCCTGCCGACGGCGTAGAGGGAAGGGTACAGTTCCCTTTCCCGCGATGCTCGACAACCTGACGAAGAGATTGAGCGGCGTTTTCGCCGGATTGCGGCGCAAGGGGCGGCTCACCGAAGATGATGTCGCCCTTGCTTTGCGCGAAGTGCGCGTCGCCCTGCTTGAGGCCGACGTCAATCTCAAGGTTGCCAAAGACTTCATCACGCGCGTCAAGGAGTTGGCGGTCGGCGAGGAGTTCTTTGCCTCGCTCAACGCCGAGCAGACTCTCATCAAAATTGTCCGCGACGAACTGGTCGCGTTGCTGGGCGAGCCGGTCAATTTCAACTGGGCCTCTTCCCCTCCGACGGTGATCCTCATGGTCGGTCTCCAAGGATCGGGAAAGACCACGACCACCGCCAAACTTGCCCAATGGCTGAAAAAGCAGGGCAAGAAGGCGCTCCTTGCGGCCTGCGACGTGCAGCGCCCCGCCGCCATCGCGCAGCTCAAAGTTTTAGGCGACCAGGTCGGGGTCGAGGTCTATTCAGAGGAATCCAAGGACCCTGTTGGCATCGCCAAGCGGGCGATTGAACGCGCCCGGCACATGTTCTACGACGTGGTCATCGTGGACACGGCAGGGCGGCTCACCATTGACGAGCCATTGATGAATGAGCTCGCCGCGATCCGCAACGCGGTCAATCCCCACGAGGTCTTGCTGGTCGTGGATTCCACAACAGGTCAGGAGGCGGTCAATGTGGCGGACGCATTCCACCAGCGTTTTGCCCTGACAGGCTCGATCTTCACCAAGCTGGATGGCGACACCCGGGGCGGCGCAATTCTAAGTGTTCGGGCGACGACTGGTGTTCCGGTGCGCTTCCTGGGCACGGGCGAATTCACGGATCAGATCGAGCTTTTCCATCCAAGCCGCGTCGCCGAGCGCATCATCGGCATGGGCGACGTGATGGGGATCATCGAGAAGGCGGAGGAAGCCTTCGCGGGCGAGAACGTCGAGGACATGCAGGCCAAGATGAAGTCGGGCAAGCTCGATTTCAACGACATCCTCCAGCAGTTCCGCATGATGAAGAAGATGGGCTCGATGAAGAACATCGTCAAGATGATGCCGGGCGTGGCCGGGATGATCAACGATGAAGACCTTGACAAGCTGAATGACGACACTCAAATGAAAAAGGTCGAAGCCCTCATCCTCAGCATGACCCCCGCCGAACGCTCCAATCCCGACCTTCTCAACTCCTCGCGCAAGAAGCGCATCGCCCGCGGTGCGGGGTCATCGGTCGAGGAAGTCAACCGCCTCATCGCCCAACTCGCACAGATGCAGAAAGGCATGAAGCAGTTCGCGCAGATGGAGAAGATGATGAAGAAGGGCAAGAAGGGGCGCGGACGGATGCCGGGAATGTTTGGCCGCTGAATGTCGCGTTTTTTGCTCTTTGGAAAAAATCCCCCTATCGCCGCAGCGCCGTCGTCCCGGCGATGGCTCAGCGCTATGCGTGAATCTGCATGACAGTGTCATGCACCACAATTCATGGAGTCCCGCCGGGCCTTGAGTCAGTGAGTCCGATTTCAGCTATACTCTTTCGTCGCGTGTGCCAGTCGGCTTGGCGGGGTCCGTCCTTCCCACCAAACCAGCACGGAGCCCGGCATAGCAGGCGCGAAACTTCTGGAGCTAATCGAAAAACGTGGTTAAGATTCGACTGAAGAGACAGGGCAACAAGCACCGCCCGTTCTACCGCATCGTGGTTGCCAAGAGCACTGCGGGCCGCGATGGTGGATTCATTGAGATTTTGGGCACCTACAACCCGCTCACCAAGCCTTCGACCGTCACCCTCAATAGCGCGCGCGCCCTGCACTGGTTGATGGAAGGCGCCCAGCCGACCGAGACGGTCGCCTATCTGCTGAAGCGGGAAGGCGTTCTCGGTCAGTTCTTCGAGCAGCGCCCGAAGGCCGAGCGGCACTACAAGTTTCTGAACAAGGCCATCGCCGCGATGAGCACCGCGTCCGCCGTCTCCACCCCGGTCGCCGAGCCAGAAGCCGCTCCTGCGAAGGAAGAGGCCGCTCCGGTCGTCGAAGAGGTGGTCGCCGAGGCCCCGGTTGAAGAAGCCGCTCCCGCCGCTGAAGAGCAGACAGAAGCATGAGCCAGTCGGATTTTGTCAAGAACATCGTCGAGCTTTGCGTGAACGAGCCGGAGACGGTTACCGTCGAGCAGAGCACGGATCGCGGAGCCGAGGTTTACACCGTCACGGTCTCCCCGAACGACGTGGGACGCATCATCGGCAAGGATGGCCGCGTGATCTCCAGCATCCGACAGGTCGTCGGAGCCGCCGGAGCCAAAGCGAAGGTCAAGGCCTTCGTCAAAGTCCAGACGGACTGACAACTTCATGGCCGAAGACGCCCAATCTCTGGTGGGCCGAGTGGTGGGAGTCTTCGGCATTCGCGGCGCGATCAAGGTCGAGTCGCTGACTGATTTCCCCGAGCGCTTTGCGCCCGGGGCTGTTGTTTGGATAGGGGGCGCATCCCGCAAGATCGTCAAGTCGCATTGGCACAACGATCAGGTTCGCATCCAGGTTGTGGGCGTTGATACGCCAGAGCAGGCTGAGGCCCTCCGTGGCAAAGAAGTCTCCATTCCCTCTTCTCTTCGTCCCAAACTTGACTCGGATGAATTTATGAGCAGGGATTTGGAGGGACTGCGTGTGATGGACGTCCGCCGGGGTGATATCGGTGTCGTCGAGGCCGTTCATAAAGGAACTGCGCACGACCATTTGGAAGTCAATGGCGCGCTTGTGCCCATCATCAAACAGTTCATCAAGAGCGTGGATTTGGAGGCTGGTGTGATGACGGTGGACCTGATTGAAGGAATGGCGCCGGGTGAGGAGGCGGAATGAGCAGGCGCAAGGTAAGCCCTCGCCCTTCAGGGAGAGGGTTGGGTGAGGGTGTTGCCAGATTGAGCTTCAGTCCGATTGCTTTACAAAGCGGACTGAAGACTGAACGCCCCCTCACCTGTCCTCTCCCCCTTGAGAGAGGGAGTTAGAAGATTTATGAATTTTATCGACGAAGTGGTTGTCCACTTTGAATCCGGCGCGGGAGGCGATGGGGCGGCGACGTTTCATCGCGAGAAGTTCGTCGCGCTTGGCGGCCCCAACGGGGCCGACGGCGGGCGTGGCGGCGACATCATCCTGATCGCCGACCGGCACCTGCGCACTCTCTACGACTTCAAGCTGACCAGCGAGTTCAAGGCCGACGACGGCAGCAACGCCCAGGCCAACAAGAACGGGAAGGACGGAAAGAGCCTGGAAATCCGTCTTCCCGTCGGCACCATCGTCTCGGATGCCGAATCAGGCGACGTTTATGCCGACCTGAACATGGACGGGATGCGGTTCGTCCTCTGCCAAGGCGGGAAGGGGGGATTGGGCAATCTCCACTTCACCAACAGCGTCCGCCAGGCTCCGAAGTTTGCTCAGAAAGGCGCGCCAAGCGACGAAGCCACGGTCAAGCTTGAGCTGAAGATGCTCGCCGATGTGGGCTTGGTCGGACTCCCGAATGCAGGCAAGAGCACGCTCCTCGCGCAGGTCAGCAAGGCGAAGCCAAAGATTGGCAACTACCCTTTCACGACGATCACGCCCAACCTCGGAGTGGCGATGGTCAACAACCGGACGTTCGTCATTGCGGACCTTCCCGGGCTGATCGAAGGCGCGAGCGAGGGGCATGGACTCGGGCACCAGTTCCTCAAGCACACCGAGCGGACCAAGATTCTGGTCCACGTTGTGGATGCCTTCCCCATTGATGAAACCGACCCGTGGCAGAACTACCAGATGATCGAGGAGGAGCTTCGGCAGTACAGCGCCGATCTCTCCGATCGCCCGCGCGTCATCGCGCTCAACAAGGTTGATCTGCAGACGATGGGCGATCTCGACGCCCTCAAAAAGCAGTTCGCCCAGGCCGATCTTCCGGTCTTCGTAATCTCGGGCGTCACGGGGGAGGGCGTGCAGGAGCTTCTCTACCACCTGGGTGCAGTTGTCCAACAAGCGGAGGCCGACGCGCCGCCTGCGGTCATCACGCTTCCGGCACGTCCGAGAATGGATGACTCATGGGATGTGGTGCAGAAGAGCGAGTCCACCTATGAAGTCACCGGCAAGCGCATCGCCAAGCTGGTCGCCATGACCAATCTTGAAAATCGCGAAGCTTTGAGAATGCTCCATCGCAAACTGGAGAAGATCGGCGTGATTGACAAGCTGCGCGACATGGGAGCCGAAGAGGGTTCGACCGTCGTCATTGATGGCTGGGAATTTGAATACACGGATTGGTGATGAAGTACGGAGTCTTTGGCGGAACATTTGACCCCCCGCATGAGGGGCACACCGAAGTCGCGCGGGCCGCGATGGAGCACCTTGGCCTTGATGAGGTCGTATTCGTGCCGGCATTCAAGAATCCGCTCAAAGGGCGCAGAACAAGCGGTCCCCAGCAGCGGCTCAAGATGACAAAGCTCCATGTCGAGGACGAGCCGGGATTCAGCGTCAGCGACATCGAAATCAGCCGCGGCGGCGACAGCTACATGATCGAGACCATTGAGGAGCTGATGATGGCGAAGCCCGGAGAAATCTGGCTGATCCTCGGCTCAGATTCGATGCGCACGTTCATGGAATGGAAGTCGCCGGAAAAACTGGCACGACTTGTGAATTTTGGAATTGTCGTCCGGCCTCCGGACAGCTTCGGCGCATGCCTCTTCCCTCTTCCAGAGGAGATCAAGGAGAAGTGCCGCGAAATTCCGATGAAGCCAAACAAGGTCTCATCCAGCCAGGTGCGGGATGAGATTATTCGGGGGCTTTCGGTCGAACATTTGCTGAAACCGGAAGTCTGGAAATATATTAGGGACAGTGGCCTCTACAGTGGATAAGAAAGAATACAGCACTCAGGAAAAGGCGGCGATGCTCGCCGAATTCGCCGACGAAATGAAGGCGGAGCGCATTGAGACGATTGATGTGCGCGCGAAGACCTCGGTGACCTCCATGCTGGTCATCTGCAGCGGAACGAGTCAGACTCACGCAGATGCGATTGCGGAGAAAACTGCAGAGAAGATGCGTCTGCAGGGGTTGAAGCCGCTTCGCCGGACCAACACCACCAACAGCGACGGATGGATTCTGGTTGACTTTGGCGATGTGATCTTCCACGTGATGCTGGAGGAAAAGCGGCAATTCTACGATCTGGAGGCCCTCTGGTCGAGCATCCCCACGGACCCCACTCTCGTCATTGAATCATGAGCGACGACGCCCCCGCCCCGGAACCAACCGAAGAGCCGGCGGCTCCACTTGAGCCTGCGACTCCCGAGCAGATTGAAAAGGCCGAGCAATTGATCCGTCAATCGCGCCTTGCCACGATGCGGAAGCAGCCGGAAGTAGCCCGAAAGCTGATGGAAGAGGCGATCGAGGCTGCACCCAACGCAATCGGCGTGTTGGAGGCGATTGGCGACGATTTTTCGGAGCGGATGCAGCATCGCAAGGCGATGGAGACCTACAAAAAGGCGCTCGACATTGACCCGACCAACATCAATATCGAGCGCAAGTACGCGGAGTCTGTTCTTGCCACCCAAGGAATGAAGGATCCGATGGCAATGCTCCAAGGCGGCCCGGATGTGGGACTCTATGCCAGCGGCAACGTCGCGGTCATCCTCAATCTCTTCATCCCTGGCTTGGGACAATACATTCTTGGTCAAAAGGGGCCGGGAATCGCCTATTTTCTCTGCGTAGTTGTGGGCTGGGTGCTCGCGATCCTTGTTCCGGATGGGCTTTCGGGCCTTGGGAGGATGATGGGGTCACGCGGTGGAGAGACGAATATGCTCGTCCTCCTCCCCCTCATGTTCGCCGTCGGCGCCCACCTCACCAGCCTCTTCACGGCAGCGTCATTTGCCAAAAGATATCAGCCGCGCCGAGTGGAGCGGCCGATGCCATTGGTGGACAAGGATTACGAGATTTAATCCTTCGCCCAGAACATCGAGCCTGCATCCTCGCTGATCACTGCCTGCTTGAGCACGGAGACAGCCTTTCGGAGGCCCTCCATCGGAGACATGAGGCCGTCTTCGTGCTCGATGGAGAGCACGTAGTCGTAGCCGACCATGCGGAGGTTGCTGCAGAAATCCTTCCACCACTCGATCCCGTGGCCATAGCCGACCGAGCGGAACACCCAGGATCGCTCCAGAATGTCTCCGTAGCTCTTCGTGTCGAGATTGCCGTTTCGCCCTGAGTTGTAGGGGTCGATGCGCGTGTCCTTGGCGTGGACATGGAACAGAGCGCCTTCCGCACCGAGTTCGCGGACTGCGGCAATCGGATCAATCCCCTGCCACCAAAGATGCGACGGGTCGAAGTTCGCGCCGATCCATTCGCCATTCTTCCCCACTCCATTGCGAAGTCTGAGAAGCGTGTCGTTGGAGTAGCACACAAACCCGGGGTGCATCTCGATGCAGAATTTCACCTTGTGGTCGGCGAGCAGCTTCGCCTGGTCGCTCCAATAGGGAATCACGACGTTCTTCCATTGCCAATCGAGGATGTCGCGGAACTCATCTGGCCATGCGCATGTCACCCAGTTCGGGTTGACCGCGTTCGGCCCGTCGCCGGGGCATCCGCTGAAGCCATTGACGCAGGGCACGCCCATGAGGCTCGCCAGCTTGACTGCATTGACGAAGGCATGATGGTGATCTTCCGCGATCTTGCGGTCGGGATGGATCGGGTTGCCGTGAACGCTGATCGCGCTCAGCATCAAGCCTTTGGCTTCGATCTTCTTGAGAACCTCCCGGCGTTTTGCCTCGTCCTCCAGCAATTCCGCGACATTGATGTGTGATGCGCCGGGATAGGCGCCCCCGCCCAGCTCAACCGCCTCAATGCCCTCCGCCTGGACAATCTCCAAAGTTTCGTCCAGCGACTTGTCTCCAAACAACGCGGTAAAGATGCCGATCTTCATGTTCCGGGAATGGTTTTACCATTCCCAAGTTCATTTTGTTGAGGAGTGTCGTATCATGGATGAGATGACTGCGCTCCTGGTTCTCGGACTCTTGACGGCAACCCCCGCGATTGAACAACAGCAGGCAGAGGAAACCTACAAGGTCAAACATATTCGCCTTGATCGGCTCGTCAGCATCCTCATGGACATCTATGACACGGGTGCTCCCGCCGCCGTGATCGTCGGCAAGCCTGAAGACCGCAAAAAACTTGAGCTCAAGTCAAACATTCCACAGGCGACGGTCACTTTGAAGGGGGATAAGGACATTGTCAGCGAGGCGCTGGAACTGATCGCGCTCTATGATGTGCGCAAGCAGAAGATCAAAGTCACCTGTGAATGGTACGGGAGCACCGAAGCAAACGGCAGCTTTGAGGTTGTCGCCAAAGACGGCGAGGAGTTTAGATTTGAGTCAGTTGATGACGGATTCAAAGTTGTCGCCATGCCGAGAGTGGACAAGAACGGCTCGGTGGCGCTCCGGGTGCTCGTCACTGGAGATCGTCTCTATGCGAAGATCGCCAACCCCGTTGTCCTGTGGACTCAACCCGACCGTAAATACGTCCTGGGGGGCCAGACCTTCAAGATCGACGAGCAGCCCACAGAAAAGCTTGCATACAGTCTAATGTTTACTGCCAAACCGCTGGAATAACCTTGTTCAGTCATAAGTTTCAAATTTACTGGCAAGTTTAGAGAATGCGGATGCAACTTCTGCAATTCGTCTCGTATCATGCAACGGGATGAATGCTTTCCTTCTGCTCGCTCTTGGTTCGGTTCCGCCAGTTCAGTCTGCGGATGTCGTGGAAACCTACGCCGCCAAGCATGTGACTGCCGAACGCCTGATCAAGTCCTTGATTGATGTCTTCGGCTTGAGTGATCCGGTCACACAGTCAGTCAAGATGAACCTGCGGGCCACCTATGACCCAGCCACCAACCGGGTGATCCTGAGCGGGTCCAAGGATGACGTGAAGCAGGCATTGGAAGTTCTGAGCCTGTTCGACGTCCGCCCCGTCAAGATGAAGCTCTCCTGCCAGTGGATCGGCAAGGACAGCGAGGATGGAGGCACGTTTGAAGTCATCGTCAAGAACAACCAGGAGCTTGTCCTGGGCGGATTGGAAGATGATCTCGACATCTCGACTCGGGGCCGACTCAACGAAGACGGCACGATCACGCTTGCGCTGAAGTTCAGCGGCGATGCGATGAAGGACAAGAAAGAGGTCGCGGTCGTCGTGCGGGTCAAGCAGGGCGAAGAAGCGGTGATCGGCTCAGTTTTGAAGGACGCAGATCAAAAGAAAGCCGCCTATCAAGTTGGCACCCTTCCCTACACCTTCCGCTTCAAAATTTCCGAGCAGAAGTAATCGCTTCACCAGACAGGGGTCGGCTGGCTTCACTTTTGTGCGGCCAGCCGATCTCGCATCTGACCCAAATGTCGAACGCCGTGGTCCGCGTGGATCAGGAAGGCGTCGAGCAAGTTCATTTTGGGCAACGGCGCGATGGGGGTTGAAATTGTCGGCTTGCCCAACTCCTTTCCTTCGCATTGCTCGATCTTCGCCATGAACTCTCGCCATTGGTGAATGAGATCGTCTAGAACCGTTGGAGGCGGGTTTTTTCGAGGCACGAATTGCTTGGGGACAGGGGCGTTGCCATGGGGGCCGGCGGCTTTGCGGATCGTGCGGCCCAGCCAAGTCTGCTGATAACTGGAGGTTCCACTTCCGGAGGGAGCGGAACTGATCGCCGACCGCATTTTTTCCAAGTAGCCCTCGCCCGTGATCACCAGATGATCGGCAATCTGCAGGATCGACCAAGAACTCTCGTCCGGCTTCCAGACCAGTTCCGGCCCGGACCTCCCCTTGATCTCCTCCGCGACCGCTTTGATATGCGACTCAAAGATCCCCCTCGCCTCCGCCAATGCCTCCGCCTGCGTCATTCCCGTACTTAGAGTATTCCCGTTTTCACGAAGTTCCGACACCAACGGATCGGATATCTTGAGCGCATGGTTGAGTAGAGCTTTCACGCGTCCGTATTGCTCTCGATAATAAATGCTCGGAGCTTCCTTGAAGTTTGGCTTCTCGGCTTTCAACTTTGCTTCTGTTGCCGAGCAGATTAACCTTGCCTGCTCGGCCAGAAGCTCGATTTCATCCGCCAATTTCGGGTCGCGTCCTTCTTGCAAGACTCGATTCTTGAGCACCATCAGT
>JAEYWW010000062.1 GCA_023428805.1 Armatimonadota bacterium
TGCGGTCAGATATGACCGCTTTCAATTCCGCCGGAGGCGGCCTGTCGCTCTTCGATCCAGAACAGCGGGGGCGGCACCGCCCCAAGGGAAAGCGGCGATGCCTCGCCGCACTCCAAAACAGGCGACCAGCACACCGATAAAGCACGTCAAAATAGACCAGTCATGATGCTCAAGCCGAGACGGCTCCGACCGGGCGATCAAATTCGGATCGTTTCCCCCGCTTCGCCCATTGATCCCGAAAAGATTGAGCGTGGCGTCGCATTGCTCGAAGCCGAAGGCTATCAGGTCACGCTCGGCGTGCACGTCTTCGCAAAGCATGGCTATCTGGCGGGCACGGATGAGCAGCGGGCGGGTGATCTGCAGGAGGCGTTTGCGAACCCCGAAGTCTCCGCCGTGATCTGCTCTCGGGGCGGGTATGGATGCGCCCGACTGCTTGAGCACCTGGACCTCGATGCCATGGCGGCGAGCGGAAAACTCTTCGGCGGGTTCAGCGACATCACCACACTGCATCTTGCCCTCAACCGACGGGGGCTGGTCACGTTCCACATGCCGATGCTTCTCTCCCTCTCGGTGGATCGTGAGCCCTGGGTGATCGAATCATTGACCAATGCGTTGAAGGGCGATTCCACGATTCCCGCCAACGCCACGAAGGGCGAAACACTCGTTCCGGGCAAAGCAGAAGGCATTTTGACTGGCGGCTGTCTCTGCCTGCTCTGCGACAGCATCGGCACCAGCGATGCCCTTGATGCCAAAGGCAGACTGCTCCTCATCGAAGATGTGGATGAAGACCCGCACCGGATTGACGCGATGCTGACGCACCTGCGAAACATAGGTGTCTTACAATCGGCGTCAGGGCTGATTTTTGGCGAAATGACCGGAACGGACGAGCGGCGGGACGAGAAGATCGGAGCGGGAACCTGGCGGGAAATCGTGCAGGACCGAGTCGCCGATTTGGGAGTGCCGACGATCATCAACTTCCCCTTCGGGCATATGAAGACGATGCTGACAATTCCACTGGGCGTACGGGCTCGAATGGACGCTTCTGCGGGTATGCTGCAGATCGCCGAGCCGTCATGCGCAGACTGACCCTTCTCCTCGCCCTTCTCCCCGCACTCAGCTTCGCGCAGGCGCGAAGCTGGGAAAAGCTGGTCGGCCCCGGCCTCACCTATCGAATGGAATTCGACGCCGCCGCTCCCCAGGTGATCCACGGCCTCCGATGGTCGCCGAAAGCGGCGACATTCCATGCCAAGCCCGAACTTGCAAAAGGAACTGTCTACCCGAAGGAGGAGGGCGCGAATGGACGGGAAGCTCTTCCCGACATGCTTCAGAGAACCGGAGCCGTCGCGGGTGTCAATGCGGATTTCTTCCCGTGGACAGGCGATCCTCTCGGCGTGATGATTTCTGACGGCGAGCTCGTGAGCATCCCCTACAAAGGGCGCTCCGCAATCGCGTGGGGAGAGAACTACTCCGCATTCGGCCAGATGGAATTTTCCGGCAAAATCGTCGCGGCAGGCGGCAAGGAAGTGGTGCTTTCCGGCGTGAACCAGGAGGCCAACGGAAACATGGCGGTCTTCAACGGCCCCGCCGCAGGCCGAGCCCTCTCCAAACAGCCCGCGCTCCACGTCGTGCTCCTAATGCCGACCTCCCTGCCCGCAAACGGAGCCGTCAAGGCGAGAATCGAACGATTTGAAAAGGATGCGACTTCGGTGCAGATTGAGCCAGGTCAGGCGGTCTTGACCCTCTGCGGAACGACGGCCGCGGCATTCCGTGATCTGCCGACCAATGTCGAAGTCGAAATCCGCACTCAGCTTCGCGGAGTGGACACGGAACGGGCGAAATTCGCCGTGGGAGGCGGACCGATGCTCCTGCGGAACAGCCAGATCGTGGTCAAGGCAGGAGATGAGGAATTCGATGCGGCGTTCGTCAACCAAAGACACCCGCGCACGGCGATTGGCCGAACTGCAGATGGCGACATCTGGCTGGTGACCGTCGATGGAAGGATGCCCAACGTGAGTCGTGGAATGACCCTGCCCGAACTCGGAAAGCTGATGCAGCGATTGGGATGCGTGGACGCCCTGAATTTGGATGGAGGCGGAAGCACCACTCTCGGCATCAACGGCCTCCTCGTGAACCGTCCCAGCGAAGTTCGGACGATCGCAAACGGAGTCCTTCTCTTCGGCGAAACGCCGTTCCAGGTCATTCCCGAAGTTCCGGAGTCCCCGACCATGGTCATCGTGGGCCGCCCCAAGATGACGCTCGGGCTCTTCAGTCAGTTCCAAGTCGTCGATGTCAACGGCGTGATGGTTCCCAACAGCGAAGTGATTTGGGCGGCATCCGGGGCGGGCTGGGTGGACCAGGGCGGATATCTCCGCGGAATGCAGGCGGGAGAAGTCACCCTTCGCGCGGCGGTGAGAGGAAGAATCCTGGAAGTCAAAGTGACCGTCGAAGCCCCGGTTCAAACTCCGCCGCCAGGATCGTAAATCCATGCCATCGCGCAAGTGGCAGATTCGTCCTGAGATTGAGGAAGAGTGGGATTATCTCGCTTTCCAACACCCATTTCAGGATTACGAGGGCCTCTACCAGCGTGGACTCTCGTTTTTTCAACGGTGGCATCAGGGCGGAGCCTGGCTGACAAGCTTGGATGAATCATCCATGATCGCAAGAACTCATGCCTTCGGATGCATAGGGGTTCGTCGGTTTGCTGAGGCAGATGCAGTCATGAGCCTGCTCCTGGAGCGATCTGATTTCGGTGAATTGGAGCCAATAAGCTGGAATTTTCACTGGGCAACAGCGGCCTTCTTGAAGCTCGCCATCGGACAACCTTTTCAATCTGCAGAAATGTACCAAAAGGGCTTTGATCTCACGCGCAAGCCGAAAGACTATGCGGGAGATGTTGTCCGCTCCCTTCATGCGCGCGACCATCTCGACTTGGCTTCTCCTTGTCCAGAAGTTATTTTTGAAGTAGTTGCCCGAGCGCATCCGCTCCTGCCCAAATCGCACAGATATCCCGTCCGAACGGGCAATGAATCCACGTTTGCTGATCTGAGTTATCTGACCACGCCTAGACACAAGGTGCACTTGTAAGTTCAGGCCGCGCATTGTCCCGTTCGGCAGATGCACTCATGCTTCTTCCCAATCTGCCGACAGGCGACAAAGTGCCGCCATCAAGTCGAAGCGTGCTGAGCCTCCCGGCCATCCAAACAACAATCGGGATAATAGGAATCCATGGGTCAACCGGAAGCGAAGAAGGCGATGAACCGGGAGATCACCCGGCGGGTTGCGGCTCTTTTTCGTCCATACAGAAGCAAAGTCTTCCTCACTCTGCTCGCCGTCCTCGCGGGCGTTGTGCTCGGCCTCTTTCCTCCCATCTTCCTCAAGTACCTGATCGACGACGGCATCACGAAGGCGAACATGCAGGTCGTCACCGAGTACTCCCTGCTCACGATCCTCTTCACGATCCTCGCCGCAGGCGTGACTCTGTTGTACGGCTATTGGAGCGTGCTGATCGGGCAGGGAATCATGTCGGATCTGCGGAGATCGCTCTTCCTCCACCTCCAGGGAATGTCGCTCAGGTTCTTCACCAGCACGCGAACGGGGGACATCCAGACCCGGCTCATCAGCGACGTCCAGGGGGTGCAGACGGTGCTGAGTTCGAGCCTGACGGATGCCATCAGCAATGTCGCGATCGTCGTCGCCTGCATGGTTGCCATGTTCATCATGGACTGGCGGCTGACGCTCATGTCCATTGCCCTGATCCCGATTTTTGCGGTGATCGGCCAGTACGTCGGCAACTTTGCGCGCGACGTCCGCAAGGGGACGCAGGAACAGACTGGCGAACTCAATTCGATGATGCAGGAGACCCTCTCCGTCAGCGGGATCCTGCTCACCAAAACCAGCGGCAAGCTTGATCGGCTGACCGAAAAGTTCGACCACGAAAATCAGGAGCTCGCCAAGTGGCAGATCAAAACCCAGCTCCTGCAATATCTCTTCTTCGGCATGATCCGGCTGATCACGACTCTTTCCCCCGCGCTGGTCTATTGGCTCGCGGGCTGGCTGATCGCGGGGACCGGGGACAAGTCCATCACCATCGGAACCATCGTCGCCTTCACCGGGCTGCAGACGAGGCTCTTCTTCCCCATCACCGGATTGCTCTCCCTCCAAGTCGAAATTCTGAGTTCATACGCCCTGTTCGAGCGCATCTTCCAGTACATCGACATGCCCCGCGATGTGCAGGAGAAGCCTTCGGCGCACGTTCTCAGCCATGACTCTATGCTGGGTCGAGTTGAGTTCAGGAATGTGTTCTTCCGCTACGAAGAAGAGGGAGATTGGAATCTGAATGACGTCTCATTTATCGCAGAACCGGGGCAGTTGGTCGCTCTCGTTGGTCCAAGCGGCGCGGGCAAGACGACCCTGACCTACATGCTTCCCCGGCTGTACGACGTGGATGAGGGCTCCGTGTTGATTGATGGAGTTGATGTGCGCGATCTCACCCTCTCCAGCCTCGGCGAAGCGGTCGGCGCGGTCACACAGGAAACCTATCTGATCCACGCCTCCGTGCGCGAAAACCTCCTCCTTGCCAAACCCGACGCCACCCAGGAAGAGCTGGAAGAAGCCTGCCAGATGGCCGCGATCCACGACCACATTTCAGGTTTGGAGAACGGTTATGACACCGTCGTCGGAGAGCGTGGCTACAAGCTGAGCGGAGGCGAGAAGCAGCGCCTCGCCATCGCCCGATCAATCCTCAAAAACCCGCGCATCCTGATCCTCGACGAGGCCACCTCCGCGCTGGATACACGGAGCGAGCGCCTCATTCAAGACTCGCTGAAAAATCTCATGGCAGGCCGCACCACCTTCGCCATCGCCCACCGGCTTTCAACCATTTTGGAAGCCGATCAAATCCTTGTTCTGCGCCACGGAGCAATCGTCGAACGGGGCGGACATGATGAGCTACTCGCCCTCAACGGGCTCTACGCCAAGCTCTACAACGAACAGTTCCGCACCGAAGCCGAACTCAGCCGCCCGTAGTTCCGGTTGGAACCACGGAAGGATTCGGAGTCAAAGTCAGCTCGATGGCCGCATCAACAACCGTGCCCGCAATCGGTGCATCCTTCAGTTCCGCCGCCATCTTGACCGTCAAACCGGTGGACTGATCCGTCCAAATAACTCCCTTCGCCGACGCTGGTCTGGAACCTTCCTGCTCCTTGATTTCGAAGCTGATCTTGTTGGTCTTGCGGCCGAGCAATTCTTCCTGCGCAAGGAGTCGATAGCTGCAGGCGGCCTTGACAGCGCCAGTTGAGGCATCTGATTTGACTTCGGCGCTCCAGCCTTCACCAACTTTCACACCAGCCGCGGGCCAGAGCATTGCCGTCAAATTGGAAAATCGGTAGTCGTCGGCGGTGATGTCATCGCCCGTGATGGCCGTCACCCGTCCATCCGAAGCGTAGGTTGTAAAGGTCGGCTGCTGCTCAGGATAAGCGACCTTCTGCCCCGCCAGCGTCATTTGCGCGTTCTTCTGTGTGGTCGCCATAGTGAAGCTTCCGTCAGGTGAAAGATCCGTGACGCGGTTGATGACATCACCCGAAAACACCACATCTTCGCCATTGAACTTGAGGTTGAACTTCAGCGAGTACCGAATTTCCTGGCTTTCGGCCGGGCTGGCCTTGAGGGTCACCACATCCTGGGATGCGGCTGCGGCGATGCCCACGAAAGCGATCAGAGGCAGGGCGAAATTCGACATGGATTCACTCAGTATGACGGATGAATTTGCCCGGACGGCACGGGCCTCCCACGCAGATTGGGAATTCGGGCGTATTCTTGGGCAGGATATGCGCGATCTGCCCGTTAAATTTTTGAACCTGGGAGAAGATCGCGGTTTCGGCAATCTCGTCGGAATCCAACCCTTCTTGACAACCCAAAGCTATCGAAATCGGCAGGAATTTGCCTCCACGCTGACAGCGACCATGACCGCGGCGGCGGAAGAGGGGCTGCTCAACCCCAACACGGTTGTCGTCTTCCCCGAATACATCGGCCTCTTCCTTTATCTTTCCGATGAGTTTCCCTGGGTTTACCGGGCGAAGACTTTGCAGGAGGCCATCGCTCGCTCCCTCGTGGACGAGAAAATTTGGATCGCCGCTTTGGGATTGAAATATCCAAATGGAAAGCGCTTGAAGGGCATTCAAGCAGAATTGATGCGGCTCAAAGCGCGGACAGCCGCACAGCACTATCATGAAGTGTTCAGCCATCTCGCCCGCCAGTTCCGAGTCACCATAGTCGCAGGATCGATCCCACTGCCCGATCCTGTCGTTGAAGATGGGGTTTTGACGACTTCACCCGGAGCGCACCCCTGGCGGGGGATGAGGAATGTGTCGGCGGTATTTCATCCCGATGGACGACTCGACCCGCAGCTTGTGATCAAGAAAGAACCGACACGAGAGGAAGCTGACGAGCTTTGGATCAAGCCTCAGCCGGATGCAGCCCAACCGATCTTCAACACTCCAGCTGGACGGCTTGGCGTGTTGATCTGCGCCGATTCTTGGCACCCCCAGCTTTATCATGGATTGGATCGTCCCGACCTCATCGCCATCCCCGGAGCCGGGTTCGAGGGCGACAAATGGTCCCGCCCCTGGGGCGGACCCAACGCGGCTTCTGGCTCCGAGTTTCCCCACGACCCAAGTGATGTCGGTTCGATCACCGAGGGTTACGCATGGATGCGGTACACGCTGCCTGCCTATGCGGGATCAGTTGGAGCAAGAGGAGCCATGACCACGTTTCTTCAAGGGCGGCTTTGGGATATGGCTCCGTCAGGCCAACCGATCCTCTGGCGCGAGGGATTTGCAAGAACGTTTGCTCCGCAAGATCGGGGGCATACCGTGTCGGTCGTCTGGTTGTGACCTGACCCTTGAGCGGCTGAACTGGAGGCGAGCCTCGTGAAGCACGCTGTCGATTCCGCCGCAGATTGAAGCCTGCACCACAATGGTCGGCGCATTGAAGCGGAGCGTTCCGCCGCCCCTCGAAGCTCACTCCAAGAGTTCAAGCGAGCTTGAGCACTTCTGGGCGAGAACTCAGAGATTAGGCGACGCGCTCGACTTTCACCTGGGCGATCAGGTCTTTGACCACGTCTTTGCGGGCGATCTCGGTGCCGTCAGTCATCGCGGTGGCAGCACCGCAGGCGTTGCCGAACATCAGAGCGTGTTCCAGCCGGTCTCCGCGCTGAAGCGCGACCAGCACGCCCGCAACGAACGAATCTCCCGAACCAATCGTGGATTTCGATTCGATTCTCACTCCGTAGGCTCGAAAAACCTTGTCCTCCTGGCAGGCCAGCGCACCATTCGCACCCAGGGAAATCACGGCGAGAGGATTGACCGCGCCCCCCTTCACCATGTTTCGGTGAATTTCCTGGACCGCTTCGATGCCGTCATGGATCGACTTGACTTGGTACCCAAGGTAGCGGCTTGCTTCGTTCTGGTTCGGTTTGATGAAATCCGGTGCAAGCTTGATGCCATTGCGGAGCAATTCGCCATCGGCATCCAGCATCACCCTCATCCCTGCGGCCTTTGCCTTGGTGAACAAGATTTCATAAGCATCAGCCGGAACCCCCGGGGGAATCGAGCCGCCCAGCGTCATCCAGCCGCCCGAAACCAGCTTCCCTTCCACGATGGCGAGCAGCTTCCTCCACTCATCCTCAGACACCGGATCACCAGGCGCGTTGAAAGTGGTCGGCGGCTTGCCTGTGCCGTCTTCAACCGAAAAATTCATGCGTGTCTCGACAGCAGTCTCAACAAATTCGTTCGGCAGACCCTGTTCTTCCATCACCCGATGGACAAGCTGGCCATTGGCTCCCCCGAGAAATCCGGTTGCGAACGTCTGGCCACCGATCTCGGCGGCGACACGGGAGAGGTTGACACCCTTGCCTCCGGCATCCACTTCCTTGCTCTGGATGCGGTTGGTGTCATTGGCCTTGAGGCCCTTGGTGATGAGCGTGACGTCCACGCAGGGGTTGAGGGTGACGCTGAGGATCATTATTTCGCCATGACTTCCACGAGGAGAAGCTTCTCGGGATCGATCTGCTTCTTCATGCTCAAAACGTAGCTGAGCGGGTGTGCGACCACGTTTCCGCGGTCAATCCCGACCATCTCCGCAGTAAACCCGCTGATGAGCCGATTTGCAGCCATCGCGCCGAGCCTTAGGGCAAGAATTCTATCAAATGCACTCGGGGAGCCGCCGCGCTGCATGTGTCCGAGCACCAGGCACCGGGCTTCATACTCCATGTGGGTCGAGATGAAGGCGGTCACGTCCTGCCCGCTCGCCGCTCCTTCGGCCACAACAATGATCGAGCTGCGCTTGCCCTTCCCCCGCATCTGCCGGAGATTGTCGGCAATATCGACAAGCGAAAACGGAATCTCTGGGATCAGGACCGCCTCCGCGCCGCACGCGAGCGCGACGTCCAGGGCAATGAAGCCATTGGCTCTCCCCATCACCTCAATGACAAACACACGGTCATGGGAATAGGCCGTGTCGCGCACCTTGTCGATGGCATCGCGGGCCGTGTTGACCGCCGTATCGAACCCGATGCTGAAATCTGTCCCGGGAATGTCGTTGTCAATTGAGCCTGGTGCGCCAACCACCGGCACTTTGAACTCCTCGCTGAAGATGCGCGCACCCGTGAGTGAGCCATCTCCTCCGATGATCACCAGCCCCTCAACGTTCTCATCGCGCAGAGTTCGATAGGCTCGTTCCCGGCCCTCATAGGTTCGGAATTCTGCTGATCGTGCAGAGCGGAGCATTGTGCCGCCCTGGCTGATGATGCCGCCGACCTTCTTCGAGGTGAGCAGAATGCTCTCGTTGTCGATGACCCCCTGCCAGCCCTGGATGAACCCGATGGTCTCCACCCCCCGGCCCAGAGCAGCCCGCACCACGGCGCGAATCGCCGCATTCATGCCCGGCGCATCGCCGCCGCTCGTGATGACTCCAATTCGCTTCATCGCTCTCCCACTCTTTATTGTCGGTCATAAATAAAGAGCAGGGCAAGCTATTCGCTTCGCCCTGCTCCGTTGCATGACAATTGCCTGATGATTTTAGCTCAGTGAAGGAATCGCCCGGAGGCGTAGTCGGCGCTCTTCTGCACCCAGGTCGCAAAGGAATCGTAGTTGTCCAGCACTTCCTGCGGCATTCGGACATATTCCTTCAT
>JAEYWW010000105.1 GCA_023428805.1 Armatimonadota bacterium
CGAAGTGATGTGCATCCGAGTTCTCAAGGGCTCCCAGCCGAAATATGGAGGAGTGGGCGACGTCATCGTGGCGTCGGTCAAGTCCGCCACCCCCAACATGCCCATCAAGAAGGGCGATGTCATCAAAGCCGTCATCGTGCGGACGAAGAAGGCGGTGCGCCGCCAGGATGGCAGCACTCTGCGGTTTGACGACAACGCCTGCGTGGTCATCAACCCCGCCAACCTCGAGCCGCGCGGAACGCGCATCTTCGGCCCCGTCGCCCGCGAACTTCGCGAAGGCAACTACATGAAGATCGTCTCCCTCGCTCCGGAGGTGCTCTGACCATGACAAAAGCCGAAATCAAGGCCAAGAAGAATCAGCCGAAACTCAAGCTCCGCACCGGTGACAAGGTCATCATCATCGCCGGCAAGGACAAGGGCCAGATCGGCGTGATCCAGGCCGTCGATCCGGAGAAGCAGAAGGCGCTCGTCGCCGCTGACAACCCGGAGAACCCGGATCAGATGATCCCGCTCAACGCGGTGATCAAGCACAAGAAAGCGCGATTCCAAGGCGAGCGATCCGCACGCCTCAAACTTCCGGCGCCGATCCACCTCAGCAACCTGATGCTGATCGATCCGAACACCAACGAGCCGACCCGCGTGGGCCGCAAGAAGGAAGACGGAAAGATCGTCCGCTACGGCAAGAAGGGCGGCAAGACCATCAAGGACGAAGCCATCGTCCGGGAAAAGGAGTAATCCATGGCCCGCAAGAAATCTGAAAGCATTCCATCCGGCGCCCAGGGCGCTCTGCCGAAGCCGCGCCTGCGCGGAGTCTACAAGGAGAAGGTTCTTCCGACGATGATGGAGGAGTTCAAGTTCGACTCCATCATGCAGGCTCCGAAGCTCGTCAAGATCGTGGTCAACATGGGCACGGGCATCGACGAGAAGGAACTGGACAACTCGATCCGCGACATGGCGAAGATCACCGGCCAGAAGCCGGTGGCCACCACCGCCCGCAAGTCCATCTCGAACTTCAAGCTTCGCGAAGGAATGAAGATCGGCTGCCGCGTCACCCTCCGGGGCGACCGGGCCTATCATTTCCTCGACAAGCTCTGCACCGTCGCGCTGCCCAAGCTCCGCGACTTCCAGGGTCTGTCCCCGAAGAGCTTCGACGGTCGCGGCAACTACTCGCTTGGCCTCAAGGAGCAGTTGGTCTTCCCGGAGATCGACTACGATTCATTCGACAAGATCCGCGGCATGGACATCACCATCTGCACCAGCGCCAAGACGGACGACGAAGCCCGACGCTTCCTGAAGCTGATGGGCCTCCCGCTTCGCGAGAAGTAAGAAGCCTGATTGGTTCGTTTCAAGCCCGACGCACTTTGTGCGTCGGGCTTTTATATGTCCGATAAGACCTTTATGACGTATAGTGGCATCGCAACACTCAAATCAGTTGCCCCGAATTGAATTAACTCGCCATAATCCCCTCATCTTATGAATCATTTCTTGGTTCGAGGGGCCCGGTTTGGAGTTCTGGGGGCGATGCTTGCGTTGGCGGCATTCGCCCAAGCTCAGTCCGGCTCCTTCGTTTTGACAAACGCGAAGATCGTCCGGGGGGACGGAAGCGTACTGGAGAAGGGATCAATCCTGATCTCTGAAGGGAAGATTGCCGCAGTTGGCGCAAATATTGATTCCAAAGGCGCGCCAGCGATCGACTTGTCGGGCAAGGTCATCTATCCCGGCTTCATCGACTCCTTCGCGCGGGGCGGATTGAAGATTCCTGATGCGCCGGAGACATCTCCGGCTCCTGCGGTCAACGAAAATCCTCCGATCACCTTCTGGAATGGCAATCGACGCGGAATCCGCTCCGAAATCGACGCCTCCAAAAATCTCGATCCGGAAAGCCTTGGGGTCACCTGGCACGAACAGGGCATCGCATCAGCCAATCTTGTTGGTCCGGTCGGCCTTTTCAGTGGCTCGACGGCCCTGTTTCATACTGGCGGGAAGCCTGAGAGCGCTTTGTGGAAGGCGGAGATTGCGCAGACAGTCGGCTTCGCGGGCGGCGGTGGCCCGGGAGGCGGAGGCGGCTATGGCGGAAGCATCATGGGGCGCTTCGCATTGATTCGACAGATGTTCTTTGACGCCCAGTACGAGGCCGAGAAGCCGGCGGATAAGAAGGATCCTTCTGTCGCAAATCTCGTCGCTGCGGTCGAGGGCAAGATGCCGGTCATGTTTTCCGCCAACAGCGAGCGGGAAATTCAGCGAGCCCTGATGCTGGCTGATGAATTCAACTTGAAGCCCATCATCGTTGGAGGGCGGGAAGCTTGGAGGCTGGCGGATGAACTTAAAAAACACAAGGCCAGCGTGATCCTTGACGCCAATTTAGGCAACGAGCCGACGGTCAGCGAGCGTGGGGATGGGCCGCCAAAGGAGGTTCAGGAAGAGCGTCGCGAGGCATGGCGCGATGCCGCGGATTATGCTTCCCGGCTCCAGAAAGCAGGGGTGCCATTCGCGTTCTCAGGGGGCAATGCCAGAAGTGGATTCTTGACCAATGTCCGAAAGCACCTGGAATACGGCCTTGACATCAAGACTTTGGTGGCCGCTTTGACAAAGAATGCGGCGCAGATTTTGGGGGTCGGCAAGGAAGCGGGCGATATTGCCTCGGGAATGATTGCCGACCTGACGATCATGGATGGGGATTTGGAGAAAGCGGAGAGCAAGGTTGTGATGATGGTTGTGAAAGGCGAACGGATTGATTTGAAGAAGGAGGAAGGCCAGTGAAGCCTCTCGCGCTGCTCGCATTGGCCTGCGTCGCGGTTGGCGGATGGGCGCAGGCGTTCCCGTTCGAGCGGGAGGCAGATCGCGCTCCGAAACTGAAGACAAATCGCAACTGCCTGATCCGAGGCGCCAAGGTCTTCACGATCACCAAAGGAGTGATCGAGAATGGAGATGTGCTGGTTCGAGAGGGAAAGATTGTAGAAATCGGAAGAAATTTGACCCTGCCATCTGGCTTCACCGAAATTGATGGACGCGGCAAGATTCTGATGCCGGGCATTGTGGACACCCACGTTCATCGCGGTTTGGACGGCACAAACGAGGGTTCAGAGTCGATCACTCCAGAGGCGAGCGTCCGCTGGGCGATCAATCCAGAGAGCAAAACCATCTGGCAGGCGCTGGCAAGCGGTCATACCACCGGCCTGCTCCTGCATGGCAGCGCGAATCCTGTGGGCGGCGAAAGCGTGGTGATCAAGTACAAATATCGCTACCCGGTCGCCCAACTCCCCGTTCCATCTGCTCCGCGCCAGGTCAAATTCGCACTCGGCGAGAATGTCACGCGCAAGAACAGCCCGCAGACCGCGAACTCAACCCAGAGATTCCCCCGGAGTCGAATGGGGGTTGAGGCCACCTATCGCCGCGCATTTGAGGAGGCCAAAGTCTATCGCGCCAAGCAGAAGCGGGGCGAGAAAATCCGCAGGGATGTCCGACTGGAGACGCTGGCCGATATCCTCGATGGCAAGGTCTGGGTGCAGTGCCACTCCTACCGCGCCGACGAGATGCTGATGATGGTGAGACTGAGCCAGGAGTTCAATTTCAGGCTCAACATGCAGCACGCGCTCGAAGCCTACAAGATCGCCCCGGAAATGGCGGCGGCCAACGTGAGCTGCGGGATGTTCTTCGACAACTGGGCGAGCAAGATCGAAATGTATGACGGAAACCCGTACAATGCCGCGATCTGTCATGCGGCAGGGGTTCTCGTTTCTGTCAACACCGACGGCACAAGCGGCACAACTGCGCTCAATATCGACGCGGGCAAGGCGATGCGTTTCGGCGGAGTTTCCGAGGAGGATGCCCTCAAAATGCTCACGATCAACGGGGCGAAGACGATCGGCATTGACAAGGTGGCCGGGAGCATCGAGGTGGGCAAGGACGCCGATCTGGTGCTTTGGGATGGACACCCATTGAGCGTCTACAGCAAGCCGGTTCTAACAATGGTCGAAGGCGACGTCCTTTTCCAAAGACGCGATGCGTTCAAGATTGATGCTCATTCTGTGATTAAATCGACCTTGGATTCCTATGCTTATCAACCTGCGCCGGAACGTCTGCGGCGCGCGCAGGCTTATGCGATCACAAACGCGGCGATCTATCCCGTGAGCGGTCAGGTCATTCAGAATGGCACGGTCATCATCGAAGGCGGAAAGATCACGGCTGTCGGCGAGAGGGTCTCAATTCCGGCGAACGCCGTGCGCGTGGACGGTACGGGCAGGCGCGTCTATCCGGGATTCATTGATGGTGGCGCGACGATTGGACTCTCAGAAGTCAGCGGAATCACACAGTGGAACGACGGCAGCGAGTACGGCGACTACCAGCCGGACATGAGCGCTCGGACCGCATTGTTTGTCGAAAGCGCCTACTATGGGACGGCGATCGCCAATGGTGTTCTGCACTCGCTGTCGAAGCCGACCGGCGGCGTGATTCCTGGACGGGCCGCTCTGATCCAGCATTCCGGATACACGACGGAGCAGCTTGGCCGCTATCCTGACCAAGCTTTGGTCCTGAACTTGCCTTTTTCATTCTCGTTCCGAGGGGAGGATATGGGCATCACGACGATGTGCTGCAGCTACGATAGCTGGGCGGACATCGGATTGGCATGGCTGGACGGAGTTCTGCCTCCTCCCGGAGCACATCAACATGACGACGACGAACATGAGCATGTTTATGCCGTACAGCCTGCACAAGCCCAAGCGGGGCAGCAGACAATCCAAACTTATCTCGACGAGGCGAAGAAGTATCTCGCCAACCCCACGAGCCCGCGCAATCTTCGGCTGGAGGCATTGCGGCCTTACCTGGAAGGGAAGCGACCGGTTGTCATCCGCACTCGAACGGCCTCCTCAATCCGAAATGCGGTCGATTTCGCCAAGAAATATGGCCTGAAGGTGATCCTTTCCGGAGCGGATGAGGCGTGGAAGGAGGCGAAGTTGCTCAAGGAGAACAACATTCCCGTGCTGATCTCTCCCGCCGGGAAGGTCGTGCTGGGCGCGAACATTCCGACGAACGATTGGGATCCCTATGATTCCCCCTACATTCATGCGTCGCTTCTTGCCAAAGAAGGAGTGCTTTTCGGGTTTGAGAGCGGAAGCAACTCAGAGGTTCAAAACCTTCCGATCCGTGTCGGCCAGTCCTGCGCCTACGGACTTTCGTATGAGGATGCGTTGAAGGCTCTCACGATCAATCCTGCAAAGATCTTCGGCGTGGAGGATCGGATCGGAAGCATCGAACAGGGCAAGATGGCGAATCTCATCATCACCGACGGCGACCCCCTCGACACCCAATGCAACGTGCTCTACGCCTTCGTCGAAGGTGAACCGGCCTCCCTTGAGAGCAAGCACACGCGTCTGAGAGACAAATACTGGGGCCGATTCGGCCGATGACGAAATGGCCGGGCACCCGCCCGGCCTTGATTCTTTGAAATCTTTCGCAGGAGAATTCGTCCTCAATCGTCTCTGCGTGAACAAAACTTTGTCTCCTTCGCGCAGAGGCGATTAAGTTCACGCACGAACGAATTTGGCCGCGCAGGGGCAGCTTTTGGCACGAAGACGAATTTTGCGCAACTCTGGAGAAATTCAGGATATAATGTCGACTAATGTCTACACTAAGGGTTCTCAGGCAATTCTGGGGCTTTGAATCCTTGCGTCCGCTCCAATCGGACGTCATTCAGGCCGCCATCGACAAGAGGGATGCGCTGGTCGTGATGCCGACCGGGGGTGGAAAGAGCCTCTGCTATCAAGTTCCGCCGATGCTGGATGATTCGCTGACGGTGGTCGTTTCGCCGCTGATTTCCCTGATGAAGGATCAGGTTGACGGACTGAAGCTGATCGGCTATCCGGCGGCGGCGTTGAACAGCGGAGTCTGCGCGGATGAGGAGCAGGAAATCCGGCGGATGGTGGGCCGCGGAAAGATCAGGCTGCTCTATCTCAGCCCGGAGAGAGTCTTGACGGGCGGGATGCTTTCGATGCTCCAGGAGGCCAACGACGGTCGCGGAGTTGAGCGGATCGCGATCGACGAGGCGCACTGCATCAGCCAATGGGGGCACGATTTTCGGCCCGAATATCGCCAGCTTTCGCGGCTCAGAAAGCTTTTCCCAACGGCATCATTTCACGCCCTGACCGCGACGGCGACGCCGAAAGTGCGCGATGACATCGCCGCTCAGCTCGGGTTGAAGGCGCCGCAGGTCTTCGTCGGAACATTCGACCGCCCGAACCTGACTTACCGAATCGTGGCCAAAAATGATCCGGTCAGTCAGATCGAGGAGGCGGTCAAAAAGCATCCGAATGACGCGAGCATCATCTATTGCATCAGCCGGAAAGAGACCGAGCGCGTGGCGGGATCTCTGACGGCGAGGGGAGTGCGTGCGGTCGCCTATCACGCGGGACTCGACAGCGCAAAGCGGCATAAAATCAGCGAGCAGTTCGCCCGGGAGCAAGTCAATGTAGTCGTCGCGACGGTCGCATTTGGCATGGGGATCGACCGCTCGAACGTCCGCCTGGTCATCCATGAGTCGATGCCCAAGAGCATTGAGGGATATCAGCAGGAGACGGGGCGCGCGGGAAGGGACGGACTGCCGAGCGAGTGCATCATGCTCTATGACCCACGCGATGTGATGGGCTGGGAGCGGGTCATCAGCAAGGATGCTTCCCCCGAACATCTGACTCATCAGCTCGCCATGATTGATGAAGTGCGGCGCTTTGCCATTGGCAGAGGATGCCGCCATCAGTTCTTGAGCGCATATTTCGGGCAGGAACATCCTGGGAATTGCGGGGCCTGCGACATGTGCCTGGACGGCTGGAAATCGGTGGCGAACTCCACCCGGCTGGCCCAGCAGATTGTCGCTACTGTAAATGATTTATCTAAGAAACATGGCGATTTCGGGTTTGGTGCGGCGCACATAGCGGCGATTTTGAAGGGGGCGAATACCAAGCAGATTCGGGAGCGGGGGCACAGCGAATTGCGCGGATACGGGGCGATGAAGGATCGCACGACAGACATTATCCAGACTTGGATCCACCAGCTTGTCGACTTGGGATTGTTGGAGCGAACCGGGGGTGAATACCCGGTCGTTCGGGTCACCGCGCGCGGCGCGGCGGCGGTCCCCGCGCGGGGTGTCATCGTTGTGTGAGACGTTGACCTGCCGGAGCGGCAGGCGGACTCGGGGCCGTCATTGCCGCCGACATACGATGATGGGCTCTTCGAGGCGATGCGTACGGTCAGGCGAGAACTCGCGGAAGAGCGGCAGGTGCCCGCCTACATGATCTTCGGCGACGCGACTCTGATCGCGATGGCAAGCTATCGTCCGACAAGCCGAGAAACTCTTTTGCAGATCCCCGGTGTCGGTGAGAAACGTGCGGATGATCTCGGCGAAGCTTTCCTCAATTGCATCCGAGGCCACGTGGAAGAGCGGGGATTGTCGCATGATCTCGAAGCCAAGGCCTTGCCGCCAAGGGCCAAATCAAACCGTCGTGCGGGCCGCGAGGACGAGCTGCGTCCCCTGTTTGAGAAGGGGATGCCGCTCAACGAGATCGCGAAGCTTGTCAACCTTTCTCCTTCGACGGTGGGACGATACTTGGGGGATTGGGTGGTGACCTCGGGGGCGGATATCCGGCATTGGGTGGATGAAGAGACCGAGCGGAAGATTCGGAAGGCGTTCCAAGTTCTGGGAGTCGACCGCCTTGCGCCGATCTTCAACCATTTCGACGGAGAAATCTCCTACGAAACTCTCCATATTGTGCGAGCCTCAGCCTTGCTGGACGTACACTAAAAGCATGTTCATGGTCATGCCCCAGGCCGAATACCGTGCTCCAAGCACCTGGGATTCGACGGGCGGAATGGAGTTTGATGCTTCGGGAACCGGTCAGGGCAAGGTCAGCGTTCGGATTGACGCCGCCGGAAAACTCGGCTTGTTTGGAGAATCGCCGACGGTGCAGGTCGTCAATCTCTCGGGAAGACAGGTCACATTCAGCTCCTGCGATCAGAACGTGCCGCTTGTGCGCGAAGCAAAGGATCGAAGCGGCCGATGGCGGCCCATCGAGTGGCTTTCGGTCAGCGAGTGCGGGGGAAAGGCGACTCTTCCGAAGCTGGCGACGGGGAAGATGTGGGTCTGGCCGTTTGTCAAGAACTCAGGAAACTTCAAAACCCAGGTCCGATTCGCCGTCGAAGCGAACGGCAAGATCGTGCGATCCATCCCGTTTGAAGACTCGATTGATCCGGGTCAGTTTCAGGTTGAAGAAGGCCTGCGGGGGTCCAAGTTAATCCGCGTAGGACTCGGATGAACTGTCGACGGGTGGGGCTGGGTTCATCATCGACGAACAAGACCGGACTCCGCCGAAAACCGTACCTGCGAGAACGATCAGAATCCAGATCGTCCACGGACTGGTGCGGAAGATGCCTCCGAAGAATCTCTTGATCCCAAGCCCCAGCGCGGCGGGACGGAATTCGATGTTGGTCTTCGCACATTCGCGGCAGCGAGGACCTGCGGGGCCGAGGATGGTGCATTTGGTGCAGATGGGGCGTTCGCATCGCCCGCAGCGCAGCACAGTATCAACCTTGGGATGCTTGTAGCAATAAAGGGTTTCCACCGGGGCGGTGACTTGAGCGATCTGTTCGGTGAGGTCCGTGCCGCACTTCATGCAGAACTGACCCTCGTCGGGGTTCTCCTTTCCACATCGGCGACACGTGAGCACTCCGCTATTATTCCCCGAACAAGTAGACTCGCTCACATTCCGCTAACAGGAGGGCCTATGTTTGTCTGCTTGGCCGTCGCCGCCACCATGATCCAGAACCTGATGCCAGATGTCGATCAAGCCCGACTCCGCGCGACCGTGGAGAAGCTGTCTTCTTTTCCGACGCGCAACACCCTTTCGAGCGGGCTGGTTGACGCCTGCGAATGGACTGCCTCAGAACTTCGGAAGCTGCCGGGTGTGGAGGTGGAGATCATGCGTTATCCCATCGCGAAAGGCCGTCGAATCCCCGAGGACATGGAGGCGGTCCAGGTCATCGCCACCATTCCGGGCGAGACTGATCGCATTCTTCTGATGGGCGGACACATCGATTCTTTGAACCTGGAAGTGGATGCGAAAACAGGCCGTGCCCCCGGAGCAAATGACGATGCGAGCGGGGTCGCGGCGGCGATGGAAGTCTGCCGACTGATGGCAGGGAAGAAGTGGCGAAACACCCTCAAATTTGTCGCATTCTCGGGTGAGGAGCAGGGCCTGTACGGATCAGCGGCGCTCGCCAAGAGAGCGAAGGATGAGGGCTGGGATGTGATCGGCGTTCTCAACAATGACACCGTGGGATCGAGTTCGAACTTGCAGGGACAGAGCAATGACAAGCAGGTTCGAGTGTTCAGCGAGGAAGGAGAGGATCATGACAGTCGGGAGCTTGCGCGCTTCATCGAGTGGGTGGTCCGCAGCGACGTGCCGAGCTTTGGGGTGAAGCTTGTCTTCCGACGAGATCGCTTTGGCCGTGGGGGAGATCACACACCCTTCGTCCAGCAGGGCATTTCCGCAGTGCGCTTCGTGGAAGTTCATGAGGAATATGCGCGCCAGCACACTCCGAATGACCTGATCGAGCATATGGACTTTGACTATCTGGCGAATGTGACCCGCGCCAACCTGGCTGTCTTTAGGGTCATGGCTGGCGGCGGCGCATCTCCCACCCAAATCCAGGTTGTGCGCCATGAGGGCCATGAGGCACGGATTCGATGGGACGCTGAAGAGGGGGGGCAATATCAGGTGTTCTGGCGGGAGACATCGAGCCCGGTTTGGGAGGGTGCGACTGATCCGATGTCGGAGAGCGAAGTGATCCTTCCGATCAGCGTCGACGACATGATATTTGGCGTGGGCGCAGTGGGAGCTGTTCCCACAGTGCAAGCTGGCTGATGAGGCGACCCGCGAACGAAGTGCAGCTTGCAGACTTTGATCGCATCGGCGTCTTCGGGGCGAGTGGGTCAGGGAAGTCAACGCTGGCGAAACGCGTCGCAGACCAGACTGAGCGACACTATCTTGCGATGGACCCACTCAATTTTCTGCCGGATTGGGTGGAGCGGCCGTTGGCTGATGCCGAACAGATGCTCCGGGAGATGGTGAGGGAAGAGAGGTGGGTGTCGGATGGCAACTATGCGAAGCTTCGCCACATCATCGGCCCCCGCGTTCAGCTTGTCATTTGGCTTGATTATTCGTTTGCCCGCGTGCTCTGGCAGCTGTTGTTGAGAACAGTCGTGCGATCAGCCAAGAAGGAGGAGTTGTGGCCGGGATGCCGGGAAACTTGGAGAATGTCATTCTTCAGCCGCGAGAGCATCCTGCTCTGGATGATCAAAACTCATGGACGAAAAAGGCGGGAATTGAGGTCTCTTGAAGGGAGGCCAGAGTGGGACAACATCACGGTCGTTTCATTTCGGAATCCGAATCAAACAGATCGCTGGCTCTTGCAGAATGGGCTGAAATAAACAACCTCTGTCTCTGAGCAAACAGAGACAGAGGTTGTTTGGCCACCTAACGATCAACGAACGCCGAAGTATTCGACGGCATAGCGACCGCGGTACTCGCGCAGTCCGTAGATGTGTCGGGACACCTGTCGCCGGTTCCAGGCATCACGGTACTCGTGCTCGGCTTCGACGAGCGCCTCTCCGCGTCCGGTTCGGACGTTGACGATCCGGTAATTGGTGGTGTAGGTTCCACCGACCAAGTCAGTCATCAGGTCGTAGAAGTCATCGCCGCGCAGTCGGTATCGGATGTCGCCGCTCATTTCGATGTTGACGTAATCCCGCGTCGAGATCATGTAGCTCATCGAGCGGATGCTCTGGTAGCGGAATGAGTCAACAATGTCCTCGATGGCGTAGTCAAGCTCGTTGACGCGATCATTGCCCCAGCCGCCTCCGCTGCGCCAGTTGCCGTTGTCCCAGCCGTTGTTGTAGCCCCATCCCGAATTTTGATTGCCGATCCAAACGTAGTTGGTCTTGCAGGTCTCGTAGAAGTTGATGCTGCCCCAACCCCAGTCGATGCGGACGGTGTTGATGTAGGCCGGCAGGTTGGAATAGTAATAGAACGGCGACGGGACGCACCGGTCCGGAATGTAGGTGAAGCTGTAGTGCGGATACCAGAAGTAGTCGTCGCACCAGTTGCGGTTGTAGTTGTAGTATCCGCGCCGATAGTTGCCGTTGTCGGCCCGCTGAACTCGGTCTTCACTCCAGACTCCTTGGCTCACGTTGCCGCCGCCAATCACGATCGGTCGGTCGCCGATGCGGACTGGACCATCGTTGCCGCCGTAATGGTTGTTGTTGCTCTGGTTTCCGTAGGTCACGCTGCCGGAACGGGAGCTGCCGCTCCGGCGCCCGAGGAATTCATCCCCTCCGCGCGCAAATCCGCCGCCCTGCTGGTTGCCTGAACCAGAGGAAGAGCCGCCGCGATTGCCGCCGCTGGAGCTTCCGCCACCCAGCGCGCCGCCACCTCGACTCTCGCCGACGCTGCCGCCACGGCTGGAGCCGCCGGACTGCGAAGAGCCGCCGCCTCGACTCGAACCAGAACCACCCGATTGCGAACTTCCGCCGCCTCGGCTGGAGCCTGACCCACCAGATTGAGAAGAACCACCGCCCCGGCTGGAGCCGGAGCCGCCGGACTGGGAGCTGCCACCACCGCGGCTTCCCCCGCTGGAGGATCCGCCCGATGAACCGCCGGATTGGGAGCTTCCGCCCCCCTTCTTGCCCTTGCCGCCCAAAAGGTCGTCTGCGTGGACTGTGCCGACAGCCAGCATCGTCGCCGCCAAAATTCCAAGAAAGCCCTTGTGCATTGCTTTACTCGCCTAAAGTATTAACGCACATCCACGCGCGTCATTTCACTATTTCTTCTATAGTATAGGACACGATTTTGAAAATGGGGAAAAATGAGCGCGCTGACTCTTGAGGAAATGGCGGAGCCCTTTGAATTGTGCATCTGGATCACCGGAGATGCAACACGCATCAAGGACGCCTGGTGCTCCGCCGAAGAGATTCAAAAGTGGTTCCTTGCCCGTGCGGAGAACCGAGATGCGCTCGGTGCAATCACCGACGAAGCCAAGGTGGAGGGGCGCTATGAGTGGGAATGGATGGAGGGCAGCAAGGATCGCGGCACGTACCAGCGGGTCGATGATCATCACCTTGAGTTCGGCTGGTATGAAGATGCTGGGCGGGTTCTGGTGACGTGGGAGCAGGATGGTGGAGAGGTGATGGTCAAACTCCGGCAAGAAATGTTTGAAGGAGAGGTTGCCCAACGCGCCGCCATCCAGCAGGGGTGCAAGCTTGGCTGGACGTTCTTTCTGACCAACCTGAAGGCCTGGATTGAATCCGGTGTCGATCTCCGCGAAAGGAACATCGCTCACAAGAAGGCTCTCAATGTCTGAAACGCCCGTGGTCGAGGCCACGCCTCTTCGCGTTCTCTTGATTGGGGCGACTGGGATGCTGGGGTCAGATGTCGCGGCGGAGGCTCGACGGCGAGGGTGGAATCTGGTCGCTCCCACATCACAAGAGCTCAATCTGACCGAGCCCCGGCATCTGGAGCAGCTGCGCGTCCATGATTGGGGCAACCTCGACTGGGTGATCAACTGCGCGGCGTACACGGCAGTTGACAAGGCGGAGTCGGAGTTCTGGGCGGCGCAGCAACTTAACGGAACCGCACCTGGCATTCTCGCGATGATCTGCGCACGGAACAAGTGGCGATTTCTCCACGTCTCCAGCGATTTTGTGTTTCGCGGGGATGCGTCCCAGCCGTACCGCGAAACGGACGAAACTGGCCCGATCAGCAAGTACGGTCAGTCAAAGCTTTTTGGCGAACAGAATGCGCTGAAGGAAAATCCGGATTCGCTGATTGTCCGCACATCATGGCTTTTTGGGCCAAATGGAAAGAGCTTCCCACGCACTCTGATCAACGCCTGGAAGGAAGGGCGCGACCTGCGAGTTGTGGCGGATCAAACGGGAACGCCAACCTACACGGGAGACCTGGCGCGGGTGATCGGGGACCTTGTTTCCCTCTCGCCTGGAGGGGGGATTTTTCATGCGGCGGGACCGGATGTGATGACTTGGCACGACTTCGCCACCGGCGCGATTTCTGCATGGAAGAACGCATACGGACCGCACGAGCGTGAAGTCTTGGTCAGCCCGATCAAGACAGAAGAGTGGCCGACACCCGCGACACGGCCGCGCTGCTCGGCCTTATCTTCAGAGAAAATCCAATCCCTCGGCATTGCGCCGATGAGGCCCATGAGCGAAGCTTGGGCGGATTTTGTCCAGAGGCTTGGACCGGAAGGCTGAGCCCGGCCAAGCAAGGGCGTAGTATCTGGGCATGCTCGAAGAAGGACAGATGTTCCCGGATTTTTCGTTGTCGGATCAAGATGGAAATTTTCATACTTTGGAGTCGGTCAAAGGCTCGCCGACGATCATTTACTTTTATCCGAAAGACGACACCGCAGGATGCACGCAGGAGGCGTGCGAGTTCAACGAGATCATTCCCAGCTTCGAGGGCGCAAAAGTGTTTGGGCTGAGCCCAGACAGCGTCAAAAAGCACCAAAAATTTGCGGCGAAATACGGCTTGTCCTTTCCGCTGCTCGCCGATGAGGAGCGGTCTCTGATCGATCCCCTTGGACTGTGGATTGAAAAGACCTTCTATGGTCGAAAGTACATGGGCGTAGATCGGACGACTGTGCTGCTGGATTCGGACGGACGTGTTCAGAAGGTCTGGCGCAAGGTGAACCCGGCGGGCCATGCCGCCGAAGTCCTCGCGGCCCTGAAGAGCTGACCGGCTTCGGTACACTCGTTTGGATGGCCTCCAAGGTCACGGCACCGGGCCTGATCCGGCTGAAAGAGAAGGGGCAGAAGATCGTCAGCATCACGGCTTACGATGTCCTCAGCGCATCCTTGGCCGATGAAGCAGGCGCGGACTTCATCCTTGTGGGTGACTCGCTCGGGAACGTCATCCTTGGTTTGGATACAACCGTTCCCGTCTCCCTGGACCACATCGAGCACCATGTGCGTGCGGCGCGCGCGGGCTGCCGTCATGCCCTGCTGGTCGCTGATCTTCCGTTTGGCAGCTATCAAGCTGGAGTGGCGGATGCCGTTCGGAGTGCGGTTCGACTGATGAAGGCGGGCGCGGAAGCGGTCAAGCTGGAAGGAGCTTATACCGATGAAGTTCGGGCGCTTGTGAAGGGAGGCATCCCCGTCATGGGGCATCTCGGCATGACTCCCCAATCTGTTCATTCCTTTGGCGGGTTCAAGGTTCAGGGGCGCGAGGAGGAGGCGGGGCAGTTGATTTTCGACCAAGCAATTCTGCTGCAGGAGGCGGGGGTGTTTGGGATTGTTCTCGAATTGGTTCCTGCGCAGTGGGCGGAGAAGATTTCAAGAAATCTTCGGGTGCCTGCCATTGGAATCGGGGCCGGGGCGGGATGTGATGGCCAGATTCAGGTTTTCCACGACATCATGGGCTTGAAC
>JAEYWW010000136.1 GCA_023428805.1 Armatimonadota bacterium
TCTCGTGGGCTCGGAGATGTGTAATAGAGACAGCTTGTATTCCGCGCCCTGCTCGATCCAGAGTTTGAGGGTTTCGATCTGCTCGGGGGTCAGGGGTTTGACGCCGCTGTTCTTGGGCGGCATCCGCATCTGCTCTACGGGATGGCTGACGCGACCCCAGACGATGGACTTTTTGAGATTCTTCGGCACGACCCCGAAGCGGCCTTCGCGATCTTCGGTGGCCCCTTCAAAAGTATCGAGCCGCAGACCAGCCGCGACCGTTTCTGCGTCCGGGCCGTGGCATTTGTAGCAGTGATTGCTCAGAATCGGACGCACATCACGGTTGAAGTCAACCGTCCGGGTCTTCGTCGGCGTCGTCCAAGATGCGGCCACCATGCCGATCCCCGCAAGCGCCGCAATCAGCGCGCCTCCATTTCTGAGCCAGGTCGTCATTGTCCGTCCCGAAAGCGGTCCCAATGTACTCGAATCTTCCCTCTGAATTCACCCGCGAACGAACCAGCTTTGGACAATTTCTGCCAATTGTCCAAAGCCCAGGCAGATCGCGGCAAACACCAAACAACACCCGAGCAGGCAGAGCACCCCAAACAGCCATTCCCACCACTGCATCCGTGGCGCATCTTGAGGGGGGGGCAACTATATAGACTACAGGGCGACAATGGGTTTAGTGTTGTGATTGAGGTGAGCGCAAAAGGCAAGGCTGCGCGAATTCTCACAATGTATCCGACTGGAAATGAACCGCTGGCGGGAATGAGCCCCCTTTATCAGGGCACAGCTCAAGCATCCGCCAGCAACATTAAGAATACCCCAAAAGGATCGATCACCTTTGGAGACGATGCTTCAGCAGTCATTCGAATCGCGCGCAGCGGGGACTTCGCCACGGGAGTCGAAGAATCCGCCCACTTCATCCGCAGGCATTTGAACCCCGACATTCTGCGCGAGATCCAAAAGCAGTTTGGCGAGGGCTTCGGGCGAGCCATGCAGGTGATAAAGTTCATCCTCAGGGTCGTCGTGCCAGAGGCGCCCATCGCAAGGAACCTCCCTGCGTATTTCACGAATCCGCTCCGAGAGCGACTTTCTTGCCTCCGGGCTCAAGCCTGGTTGTTCCATAGCACAACGCTCTCCTGTTCGTTTGGATCAGTGCGGGCAATCACGGCCCGGCAGACCGCATCAGATGGATTGTAAGGCTGATGCGGCACTCCGGCCGGGATGTAGACATAGTCTCCCGCCTCCACCGCGTCAACGAACTCGAGATTGGGGCCGTGGCGGAACTCGCATCGCCCTTCCAGCACATAGATCGCGGTCTCGTGAGATTCGTGGAAGTGAGGGTGGGCGGCCGCTCCCGGAGGCATCTCCAGCAGGTGCATGCAGATCGCCCTCGCCCCAACTGACTGCGCCGAGACACCCGAAAGATAGTCGAGTCCCTGCCTGCCACGAAAACCTTCGCCACCCCGAACAACCCTGCACTCCGTCATGGCTCTATTCTGGTTGATCCCCGCGTGGGCCAGCAAAGCTGATGCCGCTGCAGTCTCGGAATATCTGATCCAAGCGACAACGACCCGACTCCACTTCTCCGTGAAGAATGATCTCTAAAAATTGAGCGTGAGGAGTAACAACTCACACTCAAATCAAGTATTAGGCTTACAGCTGCTGCAACTGGCTTCGTGGCGGTTGCGGAAGGTATGTAGATGATCGCACTGCTCGCACTCGCGCCCTGCCTGCCCAGCACTGGCTTCTCCTGCCCCCCAACTGCTCTGGAAAATCTTCGCCCAAAGCTGACCGAGTTTCTTGAGGCAGATGTCCGCATTGCGCCGGAATTGAAAAATGAGGTTGTGGTCATCGAGGCTCCCGAAGCGACTCCTGCGGTGATCAAACAAAAGCTCGCCGACATCTTGTGCGGGCAGTGGGAAGTCGGAACGGACGGCACGCTGCGCCTCATGCTTGACGAGAAAGAAGAGGAGAGACGCAGGCAGGCGTCGATCCGCGAGCAGGCCAAGGCCGTTGAATTGGAGAACATCCAACTCCACGAACAATTGGATGCGGAATCGCTCGGCACACCCGACAAGCTGGAAATTCTGGCGCAGCTCATCCATGATTGCGAGGATGTGAATCGAGCCTACGCCAACTTCCCCCTCGCCCGGATCGCCACGGAACTCTATCTGGATATTCCACCCGAACTCCTCGCATCGGTGAGATTCGGAGGCAAGCGTGAATTCAGCACCCGGCCCGCTAGCGGGCAGATCGACCTCGGGAACAAAGCACGAGTTCGACTCAAAAAGGCGATCTCCGACAATCGCAGACTCTACACGCTTTTGCAGGAGATGAAGTGGACGGAGAGCCTGGACAACCCCTGGATGGAAAGCCTCACGGCAGACCTTCCCGACGATGCCGTGCTGGACATCATCATTGGCCGCGATGGACACCAGATCGATGCCGGACTTCACCACGGCAGCATGACTTCTCCCATGGAGGGCCGCGTCGTCTTTCCTGTCAACATCCACATTCCGATCCCACAGAGCGGATCGGGCCATGACAATCAATCGGATGGCACGGAAGTTTGGAGCCGCTTTTCAAAGCCGCTGGATCTCTCTGCGTACTTGAAGGAGACATTTGACAGCGGCAAGGTGGCGCTCAACGATCAGATCGCCTCGGAACCCTTGAGCGCTTATACGCAGGGCTTTTTTGCAGAATGGTCGAGGTCGGACAAGATGCCATTGATCGGAAGGCTTTCCGACAGGCTCTTCTGGCCGTACCTGTATCAACGCGAGAACCTTTCGATGATCTGGCAATCGGGCGAGATGAAGGCTGCCAAGAGAGATGGTTGGATCGAACTCCGACCACTCGATGATCGCGACTGCAGATTGGAGAGAATCGATCGCGACGCGCTGCAGTCCATGGCCCGCGCCATTCAGAAAGGCAAGCTGCCGAGCATCAGCGAGCAGTTGGCGGATCAGGATTGGCTGCGGGCATCAACACGAGGCTCAATGGCTGTCGCGGTCATGGTCGGCGGAGTGCTCCCCTCGGTCACAAACCACATCGGCTATGGTTCGGAATGCTTCGCCCAGCTTTCTTCGGGCACCCGCAAGCTCATCGCGGAGGGTGGAAGAATGTCCTGGCAAAGCCTTCCTCAAAACGACCGCAACATCATCGAGCAGGCAGTAAAGAATGAAGATTTCATGAACCGTGAGATTCTCCGGAACGGAGCTTGGGGCAGCCGTCAACTCTTCGCCTTCACGATGGATGAAGACTCCCCCTGCC
>JAEYWW010000166.1 GCA_023428805.1 Armatimonadota bacterium
TTCTCGAAGGTCAGCCAATCAGCTTTTCCACCCCCCGCGAGGCAATCCATCACGGGATCGCTCTGATCCATCAGGAGCCGCAGACGTTCCCCGACCTTGATGTGGCCGAGAACATTTTTGCCGCCCATCATCCCAAACGGGCTCGCCTCGTCGACTGGAAGTCGGTCTACAGCCGAGCCGAGGAAATCCTTGCCTCGCTCGGGGTCAAGTTAGACCCACGAGCCAAGGTCGGGGGACTCTCGGTGGCGAAGCAGCAGATGGTCGAACTCGCCTGCGCGATGTCGCATAACGCCAGGGTCTGGATTTTCGACGAGACAACTGCTCCGCTGACTCCGAAGGAGATCGAAGAGCTTTTTGTCGTGATGCGCCGACTGCGAGATCAAGGTTGCGCGCTGGCGATGGTCACGCATCACCTCGATGAGATTTTTGAGATTTCCGACCGAATCACCGTTCTGCGCGACGGGCAGAAGGTGGGAGAGCGAACCCCGGCAGAGAGCAGCGTGCCGGAAGTCATCCAGATGATGGTGGGCCGCGAACTGGCGTCGGAGTCGCTTCTTTCTGAATCTGCGCCTGACGGCACGCCTCGCTTGGAGGTTCAAGGGCTCTCTGGATCGGGGTTTCAGGATGTCTCGTTCCACCTTCACCCGGGAGAGGTTTTGGGCTTTGTCGGACTGGTGGGCGCGGGGAGAACCGAACTTTCCCAGGCACTGTTCGGCATCCGCTCCCATGCAGGCACGATTCTGCTGGATGGCCGGCGGATTGATGTCGCTTCCCCGCGCCATGCTATCTCGCAGGGCATTGCCCTCGTGCCGGAAGACCGCCAACACGACGGTCTGCTCGCCTCCCAATCCATCGCGTTCAACTCGACCCTGGCGTGGCTCTCGCGGCTCTGCCGGTTTGGCTGGTTGAACTCAAAGAAGATCGCGGTGCAGACAACAGATTTCGGCAAGCGGCTGCATCTCGCCTACCGTGGCCCAAATCAATCGGTCTCCGAACTCTCCGGTGGAAATCAGCAAAAGGTCGTCCTCAGCCGCTGGCTGATGACGGACGCCAAGGTGCTGATCCTCGACGAGCCCACGCGGGGCGTGGATGTCGGGGCAAAGCACGAGGTGCACAAGCTGATCCGGGAGCAGGCGAACCAAGGGATGGCGGTCATGATGATCTCCAGCGACCTGCCCGAAGCCCTCGCTTTGTCGGATCGGATTCTCGTGATGCGGGAAGGACGGATCGCAGCGGAGCTCCCCGGAAGAACCGCCACCCAAGCGCAAATCATGGCGGCTGCGACCGGACAGGAGGCGGCATTTGAAGCCTAAAATCGGAGCGCGCGAAGGGCTTGGTTTGGCGCTTGTCGTGCTTTTGTGCGTCGCAACGGCGCTCAAGGAACCGCGGTTTTTGGATGCGACCAGCATCAACAGCGTGCTCCTCTGGATGCCCCTGATCCTGGTGGCGGCGGTTGGGCAGCTCCCCGTGATCGTCATGCGCGGGATCGATATTTCGGTTGGTTCGGTGCTGGGGTTTTCGGGAATTGCAGTTGGTTTGATATTGCAAGCGAATCCAGGGCTGCCGATCCCCTTGGCCTTCTTAGCGGGAGCGTTGACGGGCGCGGTGTTGGGCTCGATCAACGCGAGCTTGATCACCTGGGCGAAGCTGCCGCCCATCGTCGTCACCATCGGCACCCTCACCGCTTTTCGTGGACTCACTTTTCTGCTCAGCCAAGGCAGGCAGGTGGATTCGAGCATGGTGCCGCGAGGGCTGACCACACTGGCGAAAGATGGCCTGCCTCTCGGTCAAGTCACCGTTTCCCATCTTCTCTTGATCGCTCTTCTGGTGGCGATTTTGGGAGCGGTTGGGCTCAAATACACCCAGATGGGGCGCGACATTTTCGCCTATGGAAGCAACCCGACTGCGGCCTTTCTGCGGGGAGTGCCGATCAACAAGGCGACCTTCTGGGCTTACACACTCTGCGGCGCGACGGCGGGTTTGGCGGGAGTCATGTATGCGGCGCGGTTCGGGTTTGTGAACCCGGGTACAGCAGGGCAGAACTTTGAGCTCACGGTGATCGCGGCGGTTGCGATCGGGGGAGTGAAGATTACGGGAGGCTATGGCTCGATCGCGGGCGCGGTCATTGGATGTCTGCTTCTGAGCTGCCTCAACGTCGCCCTCTCCGTGCTGGGGATCGACGCGAACTGGCAAATGCTCGCCTATGGCGCAGTCATTCTCGCCGCTCTGTTGATCGACTCGGGAATCAGAATGACCCGACGGGAGGCGGTGGCGGCGTGCAGCGTGAGTTCATTCCCGGCATTCTGGGCCTGCTGGCGCTGTTCTTCTTCGCACGGATGTCGCCCAATTTTCTTGATGCGAGCTACCTGCTCTCCAACTCAACGCTGTACGTCGAAATCGGCTTGCTGGCCCTGGGCATGACATTTGTCATCATCAGCGGAAACATCGACCTTTCGGTGGCCTCCATGGTCGCGCTTGTGGCCTGCATCACGGCAAAGATGTTTGAAACTGGCATGGGAACACCTGTCGTGGTGGTGTCAGCACTCGTGATGGGAGCCTTGCTCGGCGCGATGAATGGAGTGCTTGTGGCGAAGCTCGCGCTTCCCTCTTTCCTCGTCACACTTGGCACAATGGCCGCCTACCGAGGCGCGGCGCAGGCGATGATGGGTCCGCAGAGTGTTGCCCTGCCGGAGTCCTTCAAAGGCATCGACAAGATCGGAATCGCGGGAATCCCAACTCCGCTCATCGTTCTGGTCGTGCTCGCCATCGTGGTCGCCGTTGTGCTGCACCAGACTGTGTTTGGCCGCTGGGTTTTTGCGGTCGGCACCAATGAGAGCGCATCGCGCTACGCCGGAGTTCCGGTGGACCGTGTGAAGATCGCCGTATTCGCTTTGACGGGATTGATGGCGGGAATAGGGGCTCTTCTGCTCAACTCACGCTTGGCGGTCGCCCGACATGACCTCGCGCGGGGCTGGGAATTGGATGCGATCACGGTTGTTGTGGTAGGCGGAACCGCAATCGCTGGCGGGCGCGGCGGAATTCTCGGCAGCTTCCTCGCCCTCTTCCTCATCACGATCCTCAAGACCGGAATGGGCGTGATGAACGTCAAAGCCGAATATCAGCTCACCGCCATCGGCATCCTGCTGATCGTCGCGGTCTTCTCGATGAACAGCGCGGACAGCCTCCGCCAAAAGTTTTCTTCCGCTGGATTCCGCCGCCCAAAGATGGGCGACGGAGGAGTCGTCAATTCATGAAAGCAACACTTCTGCTTCTTCCTCTCGCCGCCCTGCTGGCCGCCTGCACTCCCGTTTCGTCGCCTTCTGCCTCAACAACCGGTGGGGCGGGCGCACAGACCGGGGACAAGCTCCAGATTGTCTACATCGCCAAGAGCACGGGCAATCCCTATTTCTCCGACGTGGACAAAGGGTTTGAAAAGGCCGCGAAAGAGCTCGATTTCGAGTTCACCAGTCAGGCTCCCGCGACGGCGGATGCCACCTCGCAGCTCTCGATCATCAAGGATCAGATTCAGCGCGGGGTGGACGTGATCGCGATTACTCCGAACAGCCCCAATGCGCTGAACGAGGCGTTGGATGAGGCGAAAGCGAAGGGCATCACGGTCATCTGCGTGGACGCTGATCTGACCGACAACGAGAGCCACCGCGATGCGGCGGTGCTTCCGGTGGACTTCGCCACCGTCGGGCCCAGCCAGATTGAACTGCTGGGTGAACTGATGGGCTACGAAGGCGAATTCGCGATTCTCAGTGCAACGACCGACGCTCCCAACCAGAACGCCTGGATCGCGGGAATGAAGGAGACTTTGAAGGACCCGAAATACAGCAAGATGAAGCTGGTTGCGACGGTCTATGGCGATGATGAATCGCAGAAATCCTCGACCGAGACCGAGGCGCTGCTCGCCAAGTTTCCGAACCTGAAAGGCATCCTCTCCCCCACCTCCGTCGGCCTCGCCGCCGCCGCCCAGGTGATTGAGAATGCGGGTGTCTATCCCGGTGGAGCAAAAGCCAAGAACGGCGGCCTGCACTTGACGGGCCTCAGCACTCCGAACCAGCTCAAGAATGCGCTCAGCACGGGCGCGGTGGCGAAGTTCCAGCTTTGGTCTCCCGCCGACATGGGCTATCTCGCCGCGCAGCTTGGCGTCAAAGCGAGCAAGGACAAGGTGAAAATTGAGTCTGGAACCGATGTGGAGATTCCAGGCCGCGACGCGGTGAAAGTGGGTGACAAGGGAGTCGTCTTCACAGGACCGTTGGTGACGTTCAGCAAAGAGAACATCGCCGACTACGACTTCTAAAAAAGAACATGACACTGAAGAATCCAGACTCGATCACTCTGCCCAACTTGTGGGATGACACGCAGGCTCCGTCCGATCCGGCGGACCTGCTGGTCTACGCCTCCAACC
>JAEYWW010000023.1 GCA_023428805.1 Armatimonadota bacterium
GCAGGAGGCCGTCGATGCCGCCGAGGTCCAAAAACGCGCCGTAGTGGGTCAAGCGGCGGACAGTGCCCGGGAGCACATCGCCGGGGTTGACCTTGCTGAAGAGTTCTTCCTTGATGCTGGCCTTGCTGACCTCTTCGGCATCCTTGTTTGAAAGAACAACCTTCTTGCGCTCGTTGTCGATCTCGATGATCTTGACCGCGAGGGGCTCGCCCACATACTTCTCAATATTGCGGAGCTTGCCGCTGCCGACGTGGGATGCCGGAACGAATCCGCGCACGCCGATGTCAACAACGAGGCCGCCCTTGACGCGATCCACAACTTGAGCCGTGAAGATCGTGCCTTCCTGATGGTCCTTGCGGATGCGATCCCAGGTCTGATCGAAATCGGCTCGCTTCTTGGAGACAATCGGATTGCCCTCGGCGCTTCCTGTCTTGAGGACGATGACTTCAAACACGTCGCCCGGCTGGACCAGGCCGACGGCTGAGTTCACGTTCTCATCGGTGAGCTCCTTGAGAGGCACGACGCCCTCCGCCTTCGTTCCGAGATCAACAAAGACCCGATCATTTTCAACCTGGATGACTTTGGCCTCGATTCGGTCGCCCTTGGAGAGGCCGCCGGTCGAATCGCTGGCGTCCTCGGCCATGGCGGCCTCGAACAGCATCTCATCTTCGGTCTTTCCGCCAGTCGCAGCGGGAGCAGGGGTCGGTTCAACAGCTTCAGCTTCGGCCGGAGCTGCGGTCGCTTCCACCACGGGTTCAGTGGCGGGAGTCTCGAAACTCGGCGCGACGCCTTCCGTCTCCGCGGTGGCTTCGACTGCCTGGGGCTCTTCGGCCTGAGGCTCGTCGACCACCGGGGTCGGCGTCATTTGTTCGTCGTTCATTTGCATGTTCCTGCGAGTCAAACTCGCTCCCGAAAACAGCTTCTCGGGACTGCCGTATTGTAGCCGATCAAATGTCTGCTGCCCAGGCATCCCGGAGGGACTGAATACGGGCATGACGGGCCTTGAACTCATCGTAGTTCTGGTGGCTCGGTTCAACGGTTCTTTGAACCCGTACCGTTTGGCCTACCGCCTCCTCCAAAGTGGCCCAAACCCCCGATGCGACACCCGCCAGCAGAGCCGCGCCAAAGGCTGGCCCCTCATCGGCCTCCAAGACTTCTACAGGGGACTCGAAGACATCGGCGACCATCTGAAGCCAGAGATCACTTTTTGCCCCGCCTCCCGTCACCCGGACACGCTGCGGCCTGCCCGGGCGCATCAACTGTGAGCATTGAAGGAGAGTCAGGCAGACACCTTCCATCACCGCCCGAGCCAGGTGCCCTCGGGTGTGGTGCATCCCCAAACCAACCCAGCCCCCTCGGGCATGAGGATCCACAAACGGACATCGCTCGCCTGCAAGGTGTGGGAGGAAGGACAGGCCGTCGCAGCCCGCAGGGATTCGCAGCGCCTCCTGGTTCCAGGCGTCGTAGCTGGAGGCGGAGCCATAGAGAACATCGCGCGCCCACCGAACCGCGCCGCCGCAACTGAGCATGACGCCCATCCGGTGCCACTTCCCCGTCGCATGGCAAAAATTGTGAATCGGGTCCACCTGATCTTGAATCGGGTCATCGAACGCCTCGAAAACGACTCCGCTTGTTCCAAGGCTCAAGCTGAGGATTCCGGGCGTGATCGTGCCTGTGCCCACTGCTCCAGCGGCCTGGTCCCCACCACCCGCCGCAACGGACACATTTTGGTATTCGCCAACGTTGGATGCCGACTCGGCAAGCTTGGGAAGAATCTCCCGAGACAGCGAGAGTGTGGAAAGAACTTCGGTGGACCAAGATCGGTTCTTGACATCCAGGCATCCGATGCCTGATGCGTCGCTCGGCTCTGTTGCCTTTTCACCCGTCAATATAAAGCGGATGTAATCCTTCGGCAGAAGCATCGACTCGGTTCGCTTGAAATTTTCAGGCTCGTGATTGCGGAGCCAGAGGAGCTTGGGCAGTTGAAACCCAGTCAGCGCCGGATTGCCGGTGAGGGCGCGAAGTCTTTCGGCCCCAACCGCCAGCTCAATCTCGCGACATTCATCTGCAGTGCGCTGGTCACACCAGAGCAAAGCCGGACGAACAACCTTGTTCTGTGCATCGAGGAAGACTGATCCGTGCATCTGCCCGGTCAGACCGATTCCCTGAACGTCATCCGATCCAAGTTCATCCAGGCATTCCTTTGCGGCCTGAGCCCAATCCTCGGGGTTCTGCTCTGCCCAGCCCGGCTGCGGAATCGCCATGGGGTAGACACGCTCCACGCTTTTGAGCACTCGACCCTCATTGTCGATCAGGATCGCCTTGGTGGCGGATGTGCCCACGTCGAGGCCGATCAGAGGAGGCATGGCGGATGCGAGTGTACACTTCGCCCCTCCATGCGCGCGGTGATTGACGTCGGCTCGAACTCGGTGCTCCTTCTGATCGCCGAGCATGAGGATGGAGCTTGGAGGACGGTGTTTGAATCGTCCGAAGTGACCGGACTTGGACGCGGGACGAAAGCGACCGGACTGCTGGGAGAAGCGGGAATCTCCGACACCCTGGCGGCCCTTCAGCGAGCTTTTGACAAGGCGAGATTCTTGGGATGCGAAAGCATCATCGCCGCCGCGACGATGGCCGCGCGAATCGCCCAAAACCAGGGCGAGTTCCTGGAGCGGGCCACTTCGCAGAACACTCCCGTTGTGATTCTCTCCGGCGAGCAGGAGGCCGAGTACGGATTTCTGGCGGTCGCGAACGACCCTCTCTTCTCCTCAGAAAATCGACTCTCCATCATCGATCCCGGTGGGAATTCCACCGAGTTGATGACGGCGCGGAGAGAGCCCTCCGGCTGGGTTGTCGAATTCAAGAAAAGCTTTCCGGTGGGAGCTTTGGGGCTGAGAGATGGTTTGGAGGATATGGACGCCCTGGGGCCGCGCGAAATGCTGCGGTTCGTCACGGAGATCGACGATATCGTCGGCCTGCGCTATCTGCCCGGCCAGTCTGGACGGGCGGTGGTGCTCGGGGCCACTGGCACCAACCTCGTGACCATTCGAGAAAAGATGACCGAGTGGGTGCCCGAGCTTGTCCACGGGCAGGTTCTGGACTTTGAGGAAGTCAGCAAAGCCGTCGGCTGGCTCTGCCCGATGACCGATGCGGAACGCGCGGCGATTGTCGGAATCGAGAAGGGACGCGAACGTACGATCCATCTCGGATCGCTGATTCTTGAGCGCTTCCTCCAGGCCATTCATGTGCTGGATGTGACCGTCAGCGTTCGCGGGTGGCGTCATGCGTTGCTTGAGAAGTCTGTTTGTCAACCAACTTAACAAAAAAACTTGAAGTTTTCTGATCCCGCAGCACTATAATCGCATTTTCGAGGGGGCCGGGAATGAGCGGAGAGTCCAAACGGAGAAATGCAGCGGGGATAGGCATGGGCATGATTGCGGTTGCCGCTGTCGCCTACGTGGCGGGAGGCAACATGGCAAGACCCCGCGGGCTTGAATTCGCCACTTCAGCAGGCGTGCCGATCAAAATCCAAGTTTCAGGCGCGGTCAGGAAGCCTGGAGTCTATGAGTTGGGCTCCAATTCGCGCGTTCAGGAAGCCATCGACAAAGCAGGAGGGCTCGCACCGGGTGCCCGGGCAGACCAGCTCAACCTCTCCGCCAAGCTCCTCGATGCAGTCCCTTTGGTGGTCCCTGATCAATCGGGAGATGGATCGGCGGCGACGGACAGCCCTTACGCCCTGAATGCCCGCCCGTCCCAGCCTCTCGGCCTCTTCTCCGACCCGCCCTCGGGATCGGCGGGAGCCCAGATTTCTTTGAACAACGCCAGCAAAGCCGAATTGGAAGAACTGCCCGGAGTCGGGCCAGCCATCGCCCAGCGAATCATCGACTACCGAAGCAGCCACAACGGATTCAAATCCGTCGATGAATTGGACAATGTGAAGGGGATTGGCGAGAAGACGATGGCGAAGCTCCGCCCGTTCATCAAGCTGTGATCCTGGACGACTGGCGCAAGGCCGCTCCGACCCTTCCGGTCAATCCATTTTACGGGAGGGTTCTTCCCTATCTTCAACCTGGGTCAACGGTTCTCGATGCGGGCGCGGGGCTCGGAACTGGAGCGCAGTTCATGGCTGACCGAGGCTTTGATGTCACGGCACTTGAGCCAGACCCCGAGCTATTCGGCCTTCTCTTAGAGAGGAACTATCAAGCCATTCAAGGCAGGTTCATTGATGCGCCTCTGGATGATTTCGACGCCGTACTGACCGTCTTCAGCTTGTTTTTCGTACCTGAATCTGAATGGAATTCCTCCTGGCTCAGACTCTCTTCAGCTCTGCGAAACGGCGGGATTTGGGGAGGGCAAATTCTCGGGGAGCGAGACGAATGGGCTGCGACTCAGCCTGTTTCAACTTTGAGCCGCGAGCAGATCGGAGAGATGCTCTCTGGCTGGGAAATACTTGAATGGCAGGAGTTCGAGCGGCCCGGACGCACGGCATGGGGAGCCGAAAAGCAGTGGCACATTCATCACATCATTGCGCGGAAGATGGGCGTGCCGCAATCAGCTTGAAGACGCGGTATTTCTCGCTCTCCACGCGGATCATCTCCAAGAACATTCCTTCCTCTCGTGCCTGCTGGTTCAATTCGGAGGCATCGACATCTTTTTTGGCCAGAACGATGGCTTGCGGACTACGCTCCCGAGTTGCGACTTTGAGATCACCGAACGCTTCCTCCAAACTCGACCCCTTGAGGGTGAGAGAGGGCCAGTAGTAGCCGATGGATGGGCGGCTGGTTTCGTTGATCTCCAGCGAAATATCAGTCTTCGACTCGGTTCGACCCAAACCGACCACAAGCATCGGAAGATCAGAATTCTCGGACCTGACCGACTTGATCGTACGATGGAGATCATCGTTCTCACTGCGATCCTGGTAGAGGAAAATTCCCGTGACGAGGGCGCAGCACAGGGG
>JAEYWW010000195.1 GCA_023428805.1 Armatimonadota bacterium
CCCGGGCATCCTGCCCGGAGAAGCCCGCTTTCTACTGGGAACACCAAGCATCACGGCGCACTGAAGTGCGGAAATCCGACAGCCCGACTGAAGTCGAGCGCTCCTTCTGCACGGGCAGAGACAAGAGCCTCGTGGAACTCGGCCCTCCACCGCACAGCCGCTGGCAAGCTCTGCCGAAAGCGAGCAAAATACGAAATTCAACCAAGCCGAGTAAAATGCCCCGAATCGGGACGCAAATGAAAGGTGTCAACACATTCGCATGGACGGGGCTGGCAGGACTGGCTCTCATGATGGTGGGATGCACGGGGGGCGGAACCGCCGGCGGCGCATCCACCACGACCGGAGGCGGCCCCGGAACGGGCAAATCCATCGAGGTTGCAGCCTTCCAGGGCGGCTACGGAATTGACCGCTTCCAGGCCGCCGCCGAGGAATGGGCGAAGGAGACCGGCAACACCGCAAAAGTGGAAGGAAACCCCCGCATCTGGGAGCAGCTTCGCCCCCGATTCGTCTCCGGCGATGTTCCGGACGTCACCTGGCCGGGCTGGGGAATGGACTATTGGGGCCTGGTCTACGACAACCAGCTCACGGACCTCAATGCCGCGCTCGACACGCCCGCCTACGGCCAGACGGAAGGCCAGTGGCGCGACAGCTTCGATGCCCAGCTTCTCAAGCTGGGACAATACGAAGGCAAGCAGTACATGCTTCCCTACCACGTCAACATCAATGGCTGGTGGTACAACAAAAAAGTCTTCGCTGAAAACGGCTGGACTCCGCCAAAAACCTGGGCGGAGATGATCGCCCTCAACGACCGCATCAAAGCCAAGGGCCTCGCCCCGATCACCTTCCAGGGCCAGTACCCGTTCTATATGCTCTATGGATTCATCTATCCGTGGATCATTTCCGGCGGAGGGATGGAAGCCTGGCTCGCCTGCAGCAACCTCGAACCAGGAGCCTGGAAGAGTCCTGCGGTCCTCGAAGCAGCACGACGAGTGGATGATCTTCGCAAGCGCGGAGATTTCATGAAAGGCTCGCTCGGCCTCGACCACACCACAAGCCAGCTTGAATTCCTCAAGGGCAAGGCCGTCATGATCCCGTGCGGCACCTGGCTCTACAGCGAAATGGAGAATGTCATGCCCGAGGGCACGGAGATTGAGTTCATGCTCCCGCCGACCCTGACGGGAGGCAAGGGAGACCCGACCGCCGTCATGGTCGCAATTGAACCTTGGGTCGTCCCTGCGAAAGCCAAGAATCCCGAAGGCGGCATCGACTACTACAAATTCCTGACCTCCCCTGCGGAGACCAAAAAGTTCGTCGAAGAGAAGGGGACGCTGATGGCGGTCAAGGTGCCGGATGACGCCCAATACCCGCCGCATCTCGTCAAACCAGCCGAAGTCTTTGCGGCATCCAAGACCAAATGGCAGGCTGAGTTCCGCAGTTGGTACAAGGACTTCGCACAGAAGGCGGAGGACGCGATGAGCGAGCTTCTCGGAGGCAAAATTACTCCTGAGCAGTTCTGCGACAAGCTCGAGAAAGCCGCCGAAGAGGTCCGCAACGACAGCTCCATCGTGAAGCACAAGGTCGAATGAAGCGAAAGGGCCGGACGCTTTTTTCGATCATGTATCTGGCGCCCCCCGTCCTGCTCTACGCAGGGCTGGTGCTTTGGCCGCTGATCCAGGCGTTCCGGCTCTCGCTCTTCTCCACCCGTGGCTTGAGCGGTCAAGCCACTTTCGTTCGGTTCGAGAACTATCAGCGGCTCTTTGCCGATGAAGACTTCCGCAACGCCCTCATCAACAACTTCAAAATGCTGGGGGGCGTGGTGCTCGTCATTCTTGTGCTCGGCTTGATCCTGGCGCACATCGCTGAGTTGAAGGGGGCTCCCGGCAAGCTGGTCCGCTCCGTCTACCTCTTCCCCCATATCCTCTCCATCGTTGTCGTCGGCATCCTCTGGCAATTCCTGCTCCACCCGAGCATTGGAATCATCACCAACGGATTCACCGCTCTGGGCTGGAAGGATCAGCCGACATGGCTGGGCGACACAAGCACCGCGCTCGGCTCGGTCGGAGTCGCGTTCATCTGGTACAGCATCGGCTTCTACATCATGCTCTTCGCCGCCGCCCTCCGCGGCATCCCTGAGGATGTCAAGGAGGCGGCGGCACTCGATGGCGCGGCGGGAATGAAGCGATTCAGCTCCATCACATGGCCGATGATCTGGTCGGTCAGGCGCGTGGTGGTCAATCATTCCGTCATTGCGGTGCTGAACACCTTTGCGCTGGTCAAGGTCATGACCAACAGCGGCCCGGCCAAAGCGAGCGATGTGACATTGACCTTCCTCTACCGGGTGGGCTTTGAGCAGAGCAAACTGGGCTATGCGACAACCGTCGCGGTGGTCAACTTCTTCGTTGTGATGCTTCTCGCGGGATTCATCATGCTGATCTTCCGGCGCGATCCCCAGGCGGCCCGCAGATGAAGGCGCTCAAATCCTCCCTGATCTGGATCGTCATTGCGGTCTTCTTCAGCATCGTGACCGGCCCCCTGCTCTGGGTGCTGATGAGCAGCCTCAAGGGAGCCTCAGAAATTGCAACCAGCCCCTGGGCGCTGCCGACTTCCCTGCGTTTCGAGAACTTCGGCAATGCCTGGAACGGGTCCGAAATCAACCTTGGTCGAGCCTTTTTCAACTCCGTGATTGTGGCGGGCATCACGATGCTGATCCTCATTCCGATCAGCGCCATGGCCGCCTATGCTCTGGCAAAGTATCCGTTTCCCGGCTCCAAGATCATCTACACCAGCTTCCTGGGTGGCATGATGTTTCCGCAGTTCCTGGTCATCGTCCCCCTCTATCTGACGATGGTTCAATTCAAGCTGCAGGACACTCTCCACGGCCTGATCCTCGTCTACATCGCGTTCTCTCTGCCCTTCACCGTGTTCGTGCTGAACGGGTTCTTTCAGAACCTGCCTGACGAACTGGCCGAAGCGGCCTGGATCGATGGGTGCGGCCACGGGCGCACATTCTGGACAGTCATGCTCCCGCTTGCCAAGCCCGGCATTGTCGTGGTCGTGATCTTCAACATGATCGGCCTGTGGAATGAGTTCAACCTCGCCCTGGTTTTGATGACCCGCAAGGAGGGCTTCACCCTGCCTCTCGCCCTCGCCAAGCTGAGCAACACCGCCCAATACACCAGCGACTGGGGCGCGATGTTCGCGGCCATCGTCATCATCATGGCCCCGGTTCTGCTCGTCTACTGGATTCTCAAAGACAAGATTCACGAAGCCATGCTGGCGGGCGCGATCAAGGGCTGAAGGCAATTCTCCGCGCAAAGCTCCTTGGAGTGCGCGATCATTCATGTCGCGCTTTGGCATGCGCGGCCCGCCGCGCTTTTTTCATAGCGTGCAGCCCATGCAGGCAAAATTGATGTGGCATGGGCATCCTGCCCATGAGTCACCCGGGCATCCTGCCCGGAGAAGCCTGCTCGCTGGGAACACGGCGCACTGAAGTGCGGAAATCCGAAAGCCCGACTGAAGTCGAGCGCTCCGATTTATTCCATTTGGAGGGCCGAGTTCCCACGAGGCCGTTCATCCCAGGAACGAGTCGGAGCAGATTGAGCAAGGAGAAACCAGGTTCTCCCTGCTCCAACTCAAAGCCGCCCGGATAGATCATCCAGGAGCGAGCTGGCACCGATGCGGAATTTCGTGGGGCGGAGGTATTTGTCGCCCATGATCTGAGCGGCGAGGTCGGCGAAAGCCCAAGCCTGTCCGCCGGTGCGTATCCCTCCCGCAGCCTTGAACCCGCGCGTTTCGCCCGTCATATCGCGCCATGCAGCGATGGCCTGGAGCATGACAGCGGATGTGTCCAGCTCCGCGTTGGTCTCCTCCTTGCCCGTCGATGTTTTCAGGAAATCCGCGCCCGCCGCCAGGGCGACAAGGGAGGTCTTCCAGATGATGTCGTGATCGGCAAGTTCTCCAGTGGAGAGGATCACCTTCAACCTGGCCTTGCCGCAGGCGTCCTTCGCCGAGCCGATTCGGTCAGCAAGAGGCTCCCATTCACCGCGATTGGCCAGGGTGCGGGGGATGACGATGTCCACCTCATCGGCCCCCTGCTCGACACAGGCGGCGACATCGGCGGCGACGGCGGAGCGCGTCATCAGTCCATGCGGAAATCCGCCCGCCACCGTCGCAACGCGGATGCCCGCGCCGGTCAAACACCTCTTCGCACCACCCACAAAATAAGAGTGGACGCAGACGGCGGCGACATTCAGCTCTTTCGCACGGTCGCAGAGGGCCATGACAACTTCGGGAGTGTCACGACTGTCGAGCGTGGTCGCATCAACGCAGGAGATGAGCAGACGGGCTTGCTCAGCGGAAACATCGCCCGGTTCCGGCAGCGGCAACGGAGCAGGCCGAGCGTTCAGAAGCTCGCCGATACGGGTCATTCCTTTTCCAACGCTTCGGGTTTTGGCTTGTTCTTGGGCGGGTGCGGAGGGGTCGCGGAACTGTACATTTTGATTCCACGATTGGCGATCATCGAGCCGATCCCAGCCATGACAACGAGCAGAATCACCTTGAGAAGCGACATCAGCAGAGAATTCGCCGTGTTGTTCAGGTTCATCGGCTTGCCCGGCTCGATCTGCAGCGTCTCCATCGGCGGTTTCAGGAACATTGCGAATGCCTGCTG
>JAEYWW010000272.1 GCA_023428805.1 Armatimonadota bacterium
GCCCAGGCTTTTTCATGGAGTTGAGCCGCGCCAGTGGAATCCCTGAACCCGAGCTTCGTGAGCCCGCATTAGGAAAAGAAAAGAAGCGCATCTGGCGCACCATGATGGCCCCTGAGTCCGCAGCGCGCGTCAAGCAGGTTCAGAAGGACTGGGCCGCAGACGGCGTTTCCATCGCCCGCGCAGTTTCGCGGACTTATCCTCTCAGCGAGGCGATGGCGGGCATCACAGGTTCGTTCCGTGAGAACACTCCATTCGGTGGTCTGGAGAAAGGTCTGGATGCCTTTCTGATGGGCAAGGGAAGCTTCGATCGCGACATTGCGGGCCTGACCGATGCCGAAAAGCAGAAGATCGCTAGTGCGAAGAACGATGGTGAAGACGGACGATCCGCTGGGTTGACGATCAACTCCGAACTCCAGGTTGCCGCGACAGAGGCCCTGCGGAGGGGCGTTGAGGAGAACAATGCGGAGCGCGGGAGCGCGATCATTCTCGATCCCAAGACGGGTGATCTCCTGGCGATGGCGAACTGGCCGAGCTACGACCCGACTCGCTCCGCGCCGATTGGGACGGACTACAATCTCGCCACAATGGCCGTGCTCGAACCGGGCTCGACCTTCAAGCTCATCACTTTGGCCAAGGGTTTTTCTGACGGCAAAGTCGGCTTCAATGAACCGGTTGCTTCTCCGAGTGGGCTCTCGGTTGGCAACGGGATCGTCGTTCACAATCACGATAGCCATGCGCACGGAACCGTGACTCCAGAGCGGGCGATTGCAGTTTCGTCGAATACCGCCGCCGCCACTTGGGCGCTGCGAATCGGACGCGACAGCATGATCAAGTTTCTTGATGACTCGGGGATGCTCAGAAAGCCCGAACTGGGGATGCCGGGCGCTCAAGGGGGAATGTTCAACCGAAACGACTATGCCAAGCGCGCCCAGCTTGCGATGGTCGGCTTCGGTCAGTCCATCAATCTGACGCCGGTCCGCCTTGCGTCTCTCTTTGGGATGCTCGCAAACGAAGGGGAGATGATGGAACCCCGGTTGGTCAAGTCTCTCGGAGGAGTTGAATTGGCTCCGGTGAGCCGAGGCCAGATTTTGAAGAAGGAAGCCTGCCGGGAAGTCCTGCGGATTTCTGAATCAGTCATCACCGACCGAGACGGCACAGGCAACAAGCTGAAGGTGCCGGGCCTCCGTTTGGGCGGCAAAACTGGAACGGCACAGAAGACCGGCTCTGACCGCAAGGTCGGCTCCGGAGGGCACGTTGCAAACTTCGTCGGGTTTGTGCCGGTTGATCAGCCGAAGTACGTTGTTCTCGTGATGGTCGACCAGCCGAAGGGCAAGAGCTACTACGGCGGCTCGGTCGCTGGTCCCGTCTTCGTGGATATCGCTAAAACTTTGCTTCACCTCGGCTACGTCAAGCCGTCCTCTCCCGTCCAGAAAGAGGAGCGGTACAAAGCAGAGAATGAAGCCGACACTCGCCAGCCTGATTGAGGCTCTGGGAATCAGGCCGGTCGCCCTTCACGGGGAAGGCCGTCCGGTTTCTGGAATCACCGCCGACTCCCGCACCGTTGAGCGGGAGTCGGTTTTCGTCTGCATGCCCTCTGCGGCTCGCGATACCCACGAATTTTTGGAGGCGGCCTCTGCGGAAGGGGCGACAGCGGCGGTCGTTCACTCAGTATCGGGCTTGGAGAGAGCTGTTTCGCTGGGGCTCGATGCCGTTCAATTCGATCCCGAGCCGTTGGCGGAGTTCTTCAGGGCGGTCGCCCTGATCGCCCACGAAGTTCTCGGCCAGCCAAGCCGCCAGATGAAAGTGATCGGCATTACGGGAACCAACGGCAAGACCACCACCGCCTGGATGATCCGCGACGCCCTTCGCGCCTTGGGCCGCAAAGCTGCCTACATGGGAACTCTTGGGATTGACTACGATGGGGACCGGGTTGAACTGGCGAACACCACGCCATTTCCAGTGGAAACCGCGCAGTTGATGGCGGAGGCGGTGAGACGAGGATGCACCGACTTTGTGATGGAGGCCTCCAGCCATGCCTTGGAACAGAACCGCGTCGCCGGAGTGGTGTTCCGAGCCGGAGTCTTCACCAACCTCACCCAAGACCACCTCGATTTTCATGGCTCGATGGAGGCGTATGAGTCAGCCAAGAAGCGGCTCTTTACGGATTGGGCTCAGGGCGACTTTGTGGGAGCGGTCAATCGGGATGACGCAGTTGGGTTGCGCTGGTCTGCCGAGTTGGGTTGTCCTCTGATCGTCTACGGTTCCGCTTCCCTGCCTGCAGCGGAAGGAGCGGCATCGTCCGCTCCACTGGCAAATTGCCTCCCAAGCTCCGAGGTGGCAACTCCCTCCCCGAGCCGGGGAGGGCAGGGAGGGGTTGGCGACCCCCACCCAAGTTCGGAGGGCGACGGAAAACTCTTGAGAGGAGAACTGACTCTCAACGCCCTCAACGTCCGTCTCGATACCATCGACCTTGATGCCAGTTGCAACGGCGAGTCCGTCGCTCTCTATCTCAGCGTCGGAGGGCTTTTCAATGTCCAAAATGCCGGTTCGGCGTTGGCCGGGCTGCTCGCCCTGGGGATACCGCTCCAGGAAGCAGGAAAGGCTCTCGAACAGGCGACGGCCGTGCCTGGACGGTTCCAGGCGATTCCGAACGACCAGGGCATCGGGGTGATCGTGGACTACGCCCACACGCCGGATGCCTTGGAGCAGCTCATCAAGTCTGTCCGGGGGATCGAACCGCGCAGGATCATCACCGTTTTTGGCTGCGGTGGAGATCGAGACCGAACCAAAAGACCGAAGATGGCGGCGGTCGTGAGCCGCCTGAGCGACATGACGGTCGTCACCAGCGACAACCCGCGCACCGAAGACCCGCAGGCGATCTTGGATGAGGTGCTGACTGGTGTTGTTGAGGGCGCGGAGAGCATCGACATCATCGACCGGCGGGAGGCGATTTTCCATGCGGTCGAAATCGCCGAGCCAGGCGACGTGGTTGTGATCGCGGGCAAGGGGCACGAGGATTATCAGATCATCGGGCGAACCAAGCACCACATGGATGATCGCGAAATGGCGGCGGAAGCCTTGGAGCGGCGGCGCAGATGACTCCGATGCGCCTCGGTGAAGTTGCCTCCCGAATGGCGGGCGCACTGCACGGCGACCCGGATGTGCTGGTGAGCGGGTTCGCCACCGATAGTCGGCAAGCCGCGCCGGGCATTCTCTTCCTCGCCATTCGAGGAGATAAGGTGGATGGGCATGACTTCGCGGCTCAGGCTTTGGCGTCGGGCTGCGTCGCGGTGGTTGCCGAGAGGCCGATCGCGGGGCCGCACATCTTGGTCGAGGATTTGGTGGCGGCCCTGGCCTCGTTTGGCCGCAGCCTGAGGGCCGAATTTCCCTATCCGGTCGTCGGCGTGACGGGCAGCGCAGGCAAGACGACGACGAAGGAGTTCACCGCCGCCGCGCTTTCCGCGCTCGGCCCGGTGCTGAAGAGCGAAGGAAACCGCAACACGGAATACACATCTCCCCTCACCTGGGCGGAGAAGACCGACACGCACCGAAGCGCTGTGATTGAGATGGGGATGCGGGGGTTTGGCCAGATCGCGCATCTCGCCTCGATCAGCCAGCCGACCATCGGCATCATCACCCAGATCGGCACGGCCCACATCGAGAAAGTGGAATCGCGGGCGGGCATCTTTCGGGCAAAGTCGGAGCTGTTGGAGGCCCTGCCCCCCAACGGCACAGCCGTCTTCTGGCGCGAGGATGACTTCTATTTTGAACTCAACGATGCTTCTCCCTGCCCGGTGAAAACCTATGGTTTCAGCCAGGAGGCAGATTGCCGGATTCTCGGCAGCCGCAGCGTGGATTGGAGCCTGTCGGTGGTGCGCGGTGTGCTTGATGGAGAGCCCTGGGAGGTTGAACTCCCGGTTTTGGGCAGGCATCAGGCGTTGAATGCGGCGGCGGCTTTGACGGCTGCGGTCAGCGCAGGCGCGGATTTGACGCAGGCGGCGTCAGCCCTCAAAACCGCCCAACTGCCTCCCATGCGTCTTCAATCCATCCCCTACAAAGGAGGAACCATCATCCTGGACAGCTACAATGCCAGCCCCGATTCGACATCCGCCGCGCTCAAGGCGATGGGCGAAATGCCTGCTGCGGGAAGACGGCTGGCGGTGCTGGGAGAAATGAAGGAGTTGGGCGACTTCACCGAAAGCGGGCATCGCCTCGTTGGGTCGGCGGTGGCGCAGGCGGACTTGGATGCGGCGATCCTCGTCGGCGCACCGACGAGATTCATCGCCGAAGAGGCGGTGTCGGCTGGGTTTGATCCGGCCCGGTTGGAGCAGATCGAAGAGGTTGATCTCAACCTCATCCGTTCATGGATTGATCGCATGGGCGAGGGCGATGTCCTGCTCATCAAAGGCTCTCGGGCATTGGGTTTGGAGCGGGCGTTGCCGGAGGGAGTGACGGGGTGACCGGGACGATCATCAAAGCCACGCTTGGAGGATTGCTCGGCGCGGGAATCCTCGCCCCGCTGATTTATCGGCTGCTCCTCAAGACCAACAGCCGCCAGAAAATCAGCGAACACGTGCCCGAACATGCCGCCAAACAGGGCACCCCGACGATGGGCGGATTGATCATCGTCGCCGGAGTGCTCGCGGGGATGCTGGCGACATGGAATCCAGGTTATCTGCCGGGATTTGTGCTGCTTTTGGGGTTTGGAATTGCAGGTTTCCTTGATGATTATGTCGTCCCGAAAATGGCGGTCGGAAAGCGCGGATTGGGCTGGAAGCAGAAGCTGCTTCTGGAGTTTGGAGCGGTCGGATTGGCGGTCTATTTTTCGGGTCAAACGAGTGCTCTTTATGTAGCATCCGCCGTTTTTCTTGTCCTTTTCTTCAGCAACGCCTACAATTTTTCCGATGGTTTGGACACTCTTTCGGGTGGTTTGGGTGTTCTGATTTGTGCAGGTTTAATTGGACTGGATTATATTTGGAGCCGAAATGCGCCCTCCACCCCGCTCTTGGCGGCGATGGCCGGGGCTTTTCTGCCTTTTCTGCTCTACAATGCGCCCCCCGCCAAGGTCTTCATGGGCGATGTCGGGGCGCTGCCGCTGGGGGCTTTGATGGGGTGGCAGGTGCTCGAGTTGGGCGCGCCGAAAAGCCAGCCGTATGACCTGACGGTGTGGCCCATCCTCATCGTCCTCTCCCTGGTGATGATCGCCGAACTCGTCCCGGTGCCTCTCCAAGTCGGAAGCGCGAAGCTGCGCAAGGGCAGGCGGCTCTTCCCGTTCCGCACTCCCGTGCATCACGGATTTCAGCACGCCGGATGGCCGGAAACGCGAGTCGTATGGATGTTTCACATCGTCCAAGCTATATGCGTCCTCGCGGCGCTCTCCTGGGCATGGATCGCCCGGAATGGAATCTAGGGAATGGAAGGGATCAGAGGCAGAAGATTCGCGGTCGCGGGTCTCGGAGTGAGCGGGCTGGCGGCCTGCCGCGCCCTGATCGAGCATGGGGGCTGGGTGGTCGCGTTCGACCAGAAGCCCGCCGATTCCGGCCCGATGATCCACGTTGTGGATGGACTCCAGGCTTTGGGGATCAATGTCGTCTCCCAGTGGAACGGGCATCTTGATCCCGAAGATTTCGACGTCCTTGTGGTGAGCCCGGGACTTCCCAAAACCCACCCCTCCCAACGTGCGATGGCATCTCGGGAAATTTGGGGTGAAGTCGAGCTTGCCTATCGCATCAGCCGAGCCCCCATCCTCGCAATCACCGGCACCAATGGCAAGAGCACGACGACCGTCCTGCTCTACCTGCTTCTTCAGGCTGCGGGAAGGAAAACACGGCTTTGCGGCAACATCGCGGGAAGCGGCTGGCCGGAAATGCCCCTCACCCTTGCCGCACTCGAAGCGGAGCCATCGGAGGTTCTTGCGGCGGAGATCTCCAGCTTCCAACTCGAAACGGTGACTGAATTTCGGCCCCGGACCGCGACGATCACCAAAATTGTGCCGGATCACCAGGATCGGCACCCCAGCTTCGAGGACTACCGAGACGCCAAATTGAACATCTTCAACCGGATCGGCTCAGGCGACAGCATCATCTGGAACCGATCCGAGCCGTCCGTGACCGAAGCGATGATCCGATCCCGATGCGGTTCAGGCACCGAACTGATCGACTTCGACCCGTTTGGAGAGGGAAGACATACACGAAGGGAAGGGGACACTCTCTGGCTCTCGGGGCACCCTCTGCATCGAAGTGAGCTGCTGATCCCGGGCGAGCACAACATCGCGAACATCTTCTGCGCGTGGGAGATGGCCTGCACCATCGCCGACCCCGGCAGGGATGGCGTTGAAGCCTTGAAGTCCTTCAAAGGGCTCGCGAACCGGATGGAGAACTTGGGCGAGAAAGATGGGATTCTTGTCATCAACAATTCGATGTGCACCAACCCCGATGCGGTGATCGCGAGCAGTCAAGCCATCGACCGGCCCCAACACCTGCTGATCGGGGGCCTGACCAAAAGTCTTGATTTTCGACAAGTGGGTGAATATCTCAAAGAATCCGGTCACAAACCGTACATTTTCGGGCCTAACCCGGATACCATGAATGAACAGCTTGGAGGAATCGGAATCATCGTGGAGACGATGCCTGAAGCCTTTCAACAAGCGGTGGCGAGCGCAAGACCCGGGGATGCGGTTCTGCTCGCTCCCGGATGCGCCAGCGCGGCTCCCTATACGAGCTTCCGCGAGCGCGGCGAAGAATTTAAGAAAGTAGCCAAGGAGTGGCTGAACAATGAAGGACAGGACGTCGGCAATTGATTTACCCTTGATGCTCGCGGCATTTGCCGCCAGCCTTTTCGGGCTTTTCGCGATTTGGGATTCCGGCTACGCCCGCGCGGCGGAGAAGGGGGCGATCATGCCTGCGGAAGTCTTCAAGCAGGCGATCTGGCTTGCCATCGCCCTTGGCGTCGGAATTTTCGCGACAACTTGGCACCAGGGGGTGTGGCGAAAGTGGGGCTGGCCCGCTCTGATTCTTTCGGTGCTTTGTCTCGGGCTCGTTCTTGTTCCAGGTCTTGGAAAGGAGATCGGAGGCGCGAAGCGATGGATCGAAGTTGGTCCGGTGACGATGCAGCCTGCGGAGTTCGTCAAGCTCGGCGTGATCCTGTTCCTGGCGGGGGCTCTCGCCTACCGCAAGCCGATGCCCACTCTCCCAAAGAAAAGACTTCTCTGGTTCGAGAAGCTGGACTGGGTCACATTTCCGCTGATTGCGCGAAGCTGGCCGATCATCATTGCTGGCCTCGCCTTTGTCGGCATTGAGTTGATCACCCAAGACCTTGATACTGCCGCCGCACTGGTGGTTGTGATGCTGGGCATGATGCTGATTGCGGGAGTCAAATGGACACGTGTCGGATTCCTGGTCCTGCTGCTGGGCGCGGGCGCGATGATCATGACCAAGCAGCAGGACTATCGCGACAGCCGAATTTCCGCTCACTACCAGCGGTGGGAACCGGAGAATCGAGACGATATTGGGTATCAGGCAACCATTTCGGAGTCGGGTCATGCCTCAGGCGGCATCTTTGGGGTGGGCCTGGGAGAGGGGCGGTCCAAGCATATTCTGCCCGTGGCCACGACCGACTTCATCATGGCGACAGTGGCCGAAGAGTTCGGCCTTGCGGGTTCATTGAGCATCCTGTTTCTCCTTGGCTTCATCGTATGGAGGCTCATGTCGCTCGCTGCGAAAGCAGACATGCACCCGCGGCTGATCTTGGGAGGGGCTGCGATCTGGATTGGAGCCCAGACCGTCGCCAATATGGCGATGGCCAACGCGTCGCTGCCCACGATGGGAATTCCGCTTCCTTTTGTTTCGGCTGGAGGGTCCAGCCTGATTGCGCTCTGGCTCGTCATTGGTGCGGGTTTGGGAGCTCTTGTGCCTGCGCCGGTGAAGGAGGAGGCGCGTCGTCATGCGACTCGTCGTAACGGGTGGAGGAACGGGCGGCCACGCGTATCCCGCGCTTGAGGTCGCCAAAGGCGGCGTCGCGCAGGGAGACGAGGTCCATTTTTGGGGCTCGCTTCGCGGCCCAGAAAAAGGGTTGTCCGAAAAGGCGGGGCTTGTCTTCTGCGGTTTTGCCAGCCAGCCTGTCTACAAGGTCTACACGCCCGCAGGCATCCAATCATTGCTCCGTCTGCTGAAGGCATCGGGTCAGGCTCGACGAAAGCTCGAAGACCTGAGGCCAAATGCCATCTTCTCAACGGGCGGGTATGCGTCCGCTCCCGTTGTGCGGGCGGCGCAGAAGCTGGGAATCCCGTTCGTCATTCATGAGCAGAACTCCTCTCCGGGACGAACCAACAAAATTCTCGGCCAGTCGGCCAGGGCGGTCTGCACGGTTTTTCAAGGCGCGGAGCCGCACTTCCCCAAAGGGCGTGTCCACCGCACGGGCATGCCGATTCGGGCTGAGTTTCGCGCGGCCGACCAGGGGCGTTTGCAGTTTGAAGAGGGCAACGGACGCGGAATGCGCCCGCTTGTTCTCGTCATGGGCGGGTCGCAGGGGAGCGCGGCTTTGAATGATGCCGCGCTCGCAACGGCTGTCCGCATGGCGCGCACCGAAGTCGAATGGCTCCATATCACCGGAACCAAGCATTTTGAAAGCACGATGGCGTCGAAGGAAAAGATGGCGATCAAGTCGGAGTACGACATCCGCCCCTACATCGAATCATCTCAGATGGCCGACGCCATGTTCTCCTGCTCGCTTGCGGTCTGCCGTTCGGGAGCGGGGACTCTGACCGAGCTGGCGGTGCTGCGGAAGCCTGCCATTCTCGTGCCATATCCCTACGCGCACAGTCAGCATCAGTTGAGGAATGCAGAGGAGTTCCAGGCGATGGGCGCTGCGGAAGTGCTCGTTCAAGACGATCTCCACGCCGCGGGTTTGGAGGGCAGGATTCTTGCCTGGCTCAACGACGCTGATCGCCAGCGCCACGCCCAGCAAGCCCTTGCGGCATGGGATATCGTGGACAGTGTGCCGCGCATTTTGAAGATCGTCAAGGAGGCCGCTCAAGCATGAGAAAGCCCGAGGAGATCAGCCAGTTTTCGCAGACGGATGCGCTGAATGACGCCTCAGGCTTTTTCTTGGTCGGCATCGGCGGCGCGGGAATGAGCGGCGTGGCGCGAATGCTGCGTACACGCGGACATCGGGTGCGCGGAACCGACTCGACATCGTCGCCATTGCTGGATGAACTGGCTGGCCTGGGAATCGAAGTCCATATCGGCCATACCGGCGACTTCATCGAACCCGGGGACGCGGTGATCCTGACCGATGCGATCGATCTGAATCGAAGCCCGGAGGTGGCTCGCGCCAGAGAGTTGGGATGTTCGCTTTTCCGGCGGTCGCAGGCTCTCGCCTGGCTTTTGCGGGGCAGGAAGACCATTGCAGTAACTGGCACGCATGGCAAAACGACGACGACGGGGATGGTCGCAGCGGGTCTGCGGGCCGCCGGGCTCGACCCAATCATCGTCGTGGGCGCGGAAGTGCCGGAATTCGGGTCTTCGGTGGTCGAAGGGAATGGCGACTGGGCGGTGATTGAGGCTTGCGAAGCCTACGAGAGCTACCGCGATTTCGAGCCGCACATTGCAGTTCTGACCAATCTTGAACTCGATCACATCGATTATCACAAGAATTGGGAAAACCTGCTCGCGTCGATGCGATCCTTCCTCGGCAAGGTGCCGGAGGATGGAGCGTTCGTAGTCTCTGATGACAGCGGAGCCCAGGAAGCTGCCGACGGGCTGAATCGAAGGCGTGTGGATTACGCGCTCTCCACCTTCACTCGATTGAGCGGACACGACGA
>JAEYWW010000351.1 GCA_023428805.1 Armatimonadota bacterium
GATCTAGTCCGCCGCGATCACGCCTTCGAGCGTGACCGTTGCCGCTCCCCGAAGCATGACCCGATCGCCCACGACTTCGAGTTCCAAGACACCGCCGCGCGGCGATGCCTGATGGGCTCGGAAACGAGCCTGGCCCAGCCTCTCCGCCCAAAATGGAGCCAACGCGCAGTGGGCGGAGCCAGTCACCGAATCCTCCGGAATCCCATACTGCGGCGCAAAAAACCGGCTCACAAAGTCGAATTCCGAATTCTCCGCCTTGGCCGTGATGATCAGCCCACGCACGTCCACGGCGGCAATAGCCGAAAAGTCAGGCACAAAATCCCGAACTTCATTCGGCGAATCGAACACCGCGAGAAAATCGCCGCCCGCCGCCCCATGCCACAGCGTCCGTCCGCTCAACTGGCTCAGAAGCGCGTCCGGGATCGGGGCGGGTTCGCATGGCTGGGCGGGGAAATCCATTTCAACGAAATTATCGTGCCTCCGGCAGTGCAGCAATCCGCTCCGGGTCAAAAATTCGACATCCGAAAGAGAGAGATCGTCCGCGAACATTCCGTAGGCGCAGGCCAATGTCGCATGGCCGCACAGATCGACCTCCCGGACTGGCGTGAACCAGCGGAGACGAAAGGAGTCGCCCTCCGGCCAGGCAAAGGCGGTCTCCGCCTGGTTCAACTCCTCCGCGACCCGCTGCATCCAGATGTCCGACGGAGCAACCGCCAACAGGCACACCCCCGCCGGATTGCCCCGCATTCCCACACCCGTGAAGGCGTCGATCAGTCGGATGCGCTGGCTCATGGCGGCAGTTTAGCGAAGTGCATCCCCGTTTTGGAACGCAAACCCCTATGTGTTGGTAAATTCCAGGCATGACTGCACTCGAAAAAGCAGTTCAGGCAGCGAACCGCGCGCACAAGAGGCTTCTGAGGACGTTTGAAGGAGTGCCTGACGACCACCTGGAATGGAAGCCAACCGAAAACGCCAAATCCGCTCGTCAGATCGCCGCCCATGTCGCCGTGGCAAATCGTGGGTTCGGCCAAATGTTGAAGGGGGAGTATGAAGCGGCTGACGTTGATGCCTTTCTCACAAGACTTGCCAGATTGGAAAACCGTCTGCCCGACCGCGCAAAGGTCTTGGACGCCCTGCAAGGCAGTCACGCTGGCCTGCTGGAAATTATCCAGGAACTGAGCTCCGAACAGTTGGACGGAGAGTGCTTGACACCCCGAGGAATCATGCCAGTGATGGCGATGATCGAATACATTCCGATCCACACCCACTCCCACGCCGCCCAGATCGACTATCTCCAAACATGCTGGGGAGACATGACTTTTCGTTGAACTTTTGAATCCAGACTGATCCACGGGCGTAAACTCAAACCAAGATGGATCGAAAAACGCTTCCCGGCCTGTCGGCGGATGCCTTCCAATCCGACCTGGACAAGAAGGCGCTGGAGACCCTCCAGAAAATTCCGGTCTTCCCCAAGGTCATGCGGAAGTTCTACGAAGTCGGCGCGGACCGGTGGATGTACGCCTGGAACATGGCGACCGCCGTGCGGGTCGGGCCGGACCAGTTCGGCACCATCGACCGCATCGGGCGCGAGTGCGCGCAGATTCTCGATATGCCCGTGCCGGAGTTCTACGTCACCAGCAACCCGTTTCCCAACGCCTTCGCAGGCGGAGTCGAACGACCCTACGTCACGCTTCGAAGCTCGATCATCGACGCGATGGACGACGAGCAGCTCTATCATCTGATCGGCCATGAACTCGGTCATATCAAGTGCGGTCACGTGCTCTATTTTTCCATCGGAGCTTTGCTCATTCCTCTGCTCGATATGCTGGGCCGTCGAACGCTCGGGCTTGGCGACGCCGTCTCTTGGGCGATTTATGGGGCGTTCATGGAATGGTCACGCAAGGCGGAAGTCAGCGCCGACCGTGCCGGGCTTCTCTGCAGCCAACAGTTCGACATCTCCGCCACCGCCAACCTCAAACTGACCGCCGGAGCGCACCGGCTCAGCAGCGAGCAAAGTCTTCCCGCATTCCTCGACCAGTGCCGCGCCTACTCCGAAATGGGAGCCCTGGATTCGATTGGAAAGCTGGTGATGTACGTCTTCAACGAGGCTTTCCTCACTCATCCCCTTCCAGTTCACCGCATGAAGGAGTTGGAGAAGTGGCACGCCAGCGGGGCATTCGACTCGATCCTCTCGGGCAAGTATCTGAAGGAGAATGCGGCCTAAGGCGCCCAAGACGCCCATCGTCAACTGCCTTTTGCGACTAATCTTCTTTTGAATTGCGGCGTCACGCGCCCATTTCATAAGCCACCTGTTAGCTCGGGTGCCATACGATTCTCGCCCGCAGGTTCGCGTAGACGATTGAGATTGGAGAAAAGATGCGGGCAGATGGGCAAACGCCTGTGTATAATCCCTTTATCCCGGAGTTGCCCGGGCTTTTTTGACCCGCAATGACTGACCAGTTTTCGTTCGACGACCATCCCGAAGCCGTAGAGTTGCGGACCCTATGGGACAACGCGCTCAAGGCGCTGGAACCCCAGGTTCCAGAAACGGCCCGCGAACGATTCCTCCGCCCCCTTGCGCCGCAGGAATTCGACGAAGACACCGCCATTTTCATTGCCCCCACGCAGTTCGTCCTGGAATGGGTCAAGGACAAGTACCTCGACTTGATCAAAAATCAGCTTGAGGAGATGCGGGGCCGCCGCACTAAAGTCGAACTGCGGTTGGAAACCACCCTCCAGCCCAAGCCGGCAGAACAGAACGTTGTCTCTCTCTCCAGCACCGCCGATCTCACCAGCTTCAAACCGAATTCCAAGTACTCCTTCGACAGTTTCGTGGTCGGGCAGAGCAACCGCCTCGCCTTCGCCGGGTGCAAAGCCGTCGCTGATTCCCCGGGAGTCAAGTACAACCCGCTCTTCATCTACGGCCCTTCAGGGCTGGGCAAGACCCACCTGCTGAACTCCATCGCCAACGAAATCCTGCGGCGCGATCCACGCTTTCCGGTCGCCTATATGACGGGCCAGAGATTCGCTGAAGATTTTGTTTACGCCCTTCAAAACAACCGAATCGAGCAATTCCGTCGTGCTCAGCGGGGCGTCAGCGTCTGGCTGCTGGACGACATTCAATTCATCGCGGGCAAGGACCGAACGCAGGAAGAACTGTTCCACACCTTCAACTATCTGCACAGCCTCGGCAAGCAGATCGTCCTCTGCTCCGACCGCCCGCCGCGCGATCTGCTGCTGATGGACGAGAGGCTGCGGTCTCGCTTCGAAGCCGGACTGGTCGCCGATGTCCAGCCGCCCGACACCGAAACGCGCTGCGCCATCGTTCTCAAAAAGGCCGAGCAGGAGTCTATTCCGCTTGAAACCGAAGTCGCCATGATCCTCGCCGAGGGGATCAGCGGCAACGTGCGATTGCTCGAAGGCGCGCTCACCAAGCTCAGCGCCCAATCCAGCATGGAGGGCATTCCGATGTCCGCCGATCTCGCCCGGGAGATCGTCGAACTGCACTACAAGCACGTCGGATCGACCAAGCCCAGCTTCGATCAGATCATTTCCGCCGTCAGCCGCATGTGCCGGGTGGAGCAGGAGGAGATTCGCGGCGTTTCGCGCAAGGCTCCCATCGCCCACGCCCGCCACGTGGCGGTCTACGTGACCCGCGAGATCACCGGAGACTCCTGGAAGCACATCGGAGCTCTCTTCGGCAACCGCGACCACACGTCGATGATGCATGGCTACAAGAAGATCCGCGAGATGATGAACCGCGACCGCGATCTCAGCACCTCAGTCAAGGGCCTGATCCGCGACCTCTATCCCGAATCATGATCCTTGCGCGGATGACCTGGCCCGAGGTTGAAGCGGCCTCACGCGAATCCGTCGTCCTGATTCCGACAGGTTCACTGGAGCAGCATGGTCCGCATCTGCCCCTGTTCACCGACTCGCTCTTGGTGACCCATGCGGCCGGGGCGATCGAAGCCCGGTTAGGCGACAAGGTTCTGCTGACCCCCACCTTGTGGCTCGGGGCATCCGGACACCATCTGGCGTTTGCCGGGTCTTTGTCCGCGAGCTTTGACGGCTATCACCAGGCCGTGACCCAGGTCGTCGAGTCGCTGATCCCGCACGGCTTCCGCAAGTTCTACGTGCTGAACGGCCACGGGGGCAACACCGAACTCAACGGCATCGCCTGCCGCGCGCTGAAGGAGAAGCATCGCAGCCTCCTGATCGGCCATGCCGGATATTTCTCCTTCATTCCCGATTCACTTTTGGCCTCTTTGATGGAAGGCCCGATCAAGGGCATCCGCCACGCCTGCGAAGCCGAAGCCAGCCTCATGATGCACTGCCACCCCGACCTGGTGCGCATGGATAATCTCCGCGACGACGGCCTGACGGCCAACGCCGAGGTTCCAGGGATGGTCTGGATGTTCGACGAACAAACCGAAATGGGCTCCTACGGCTTCGCCACGCGCGGGACGGCGGAGAAGGGACGTCAATTGATGGACGCGGCGATCTCGGGGGCATCGGGGGCGGTTGAGGCGTTGGCGGATGGGCTGTATTTGGAAGGGATCTTTTAGCGGTTACTCATGCCATTGGTAGCTATTCCAAACTCCGGGATAAGCAAGTACAAAATCTGAATTTCGATTGCCCCGTTTGGCATTTATGTTCTCAAAACAAGCTAATCCACCATTATCAACCTTGTCATAGTCTGCATGCCATACTCGCATTGACTCAGGATTAGAGGAGTACCCTAGGCTTTTCCCACTGAACTCTTCTCTGAGATCACTCTCGGGCACTCCTGCCTGAGTCAAATCTGATGGCCATGTGTTGTGAATAGAGTAGTATTCCATCACTTTGAGATATGCCTTCATAGCATTGCGATCCGATTTTAACTTTTTTGTCACCCAAGCGAGGTGCGCATCGCTGAACTGAGTTGATTTTGCAGCCACCTTTGACGGGATAGATCGGCTGGAAGTATAAAGAGAAACGAGCCTTTCCGACTCTGTCTCCCTGAGGGCGGGGTCATTATGCCTCTGCCTATATGCCCAGTATTCATTGACCAGACGCAGGTATTCACCAGCCACAGGGCGGGCAAACAGAGTTTGAGGTTTTCCGCCTATTTGTTTTGGATTCTCGAAATACGGATAATGGCCGCCCATATCTTCTAGGATTTCCTGAGTGGACCCCAAATCAACATTCAATAGATAGGAATAGGTCATGTAGAAGACTGATTTAGAAACTTTGTCTGAATCGGGAATCCAATCATCCTCATCAACCATCTCTTTCAATTTGAGTCTGATAAATTTATCATTCTTGGACCGGGATAATATTCGAACCCCAATATCCCAAATATTACTACGTGTAAAGATTATGCTGGACGCAAGGAATGGATTTCTTCGCGACATCCTTTCATTGATTTTCCAGCAAGTATTCAGATACTTAATCGAACCTTGATAGTCACCAGATAGGCTCAATCTTTCTGCCTCTCTTAGAAAAAGCTCGATCACGTCACGCATATCATCCTCTACGTCTGATACTGAATAGAAATACTCTCCCCAATCAATCGGAATTGAAAATTCTGGTCTCAGCAATGCTGTTTCAATTTCCTGATTCAAACGATCTATGTCAGATGAAGATTGATCATCTTCTTTCAAGTTAATCACTGCAAGCCTAAACCCATCAGCCTTCCTCAACTTCGCAAACTCATCAAAGGCCGTCTGCATCGCCACCACCGCATTATCTTCATCCTTGGGCTGCGGGCCTACCGCTTCTTCCGGCGAAGTCGGAAAGCCATTCGCCACCCATTGTCGATACTGCTCATCGGCATCAGAACTCGCCGACGCAAACCCCAACATCGCCCAAGCAATGCCGAGTCCGAGAATGGAGAGCACGAGCAGGCTTCCCGCCGCAATTGACAACCAGATCGCAATTTTCTTGAGCACGAGTTCTGATGAATTATAAGCCAGCACAACTCAGAAACAATCATGCCCGCCGCAAAAATGACGGGCATGATGAGAGTGCAGGGAGTCAAATCTTCCGAATCTTGATGTTCCGGAAGCTCACCCTTTGCCCGTGATCCTGGAGGAGGATGCGGCCGACGGGAATGCGGCCGTATTCCTTCAGATCAGCGAACTTGCTCTTGGCGACGAGGTCGAGCCAGGATTGGCTGCCGATCTCGTACTCGACAACCTTGAAGCCGTTCAGCCAATGCTCGATCTTGTTGCCCTTGGCGCGGATCAACGTCCGGTTCCACTCGCCAGCAGGGTTGCAGACGTCGGGAGTCGGGGCGATCAGGGCGTAGTTGGAGGCGGCCCAAGTCAGCGTCGTCTTGTTGTCCGAGGCCTCCTTGTTGTCCAGAATTTGGTACTCCGGCCCGGTGAACCAGGCGGGCTGCCCCGGCGCTTCCTTCACGCGGTACATGATGCCGCTGTTGCCTTTGCGGCTGATCTTCCAGTCAATGGCGAACTCAAAATCGCCGTACTCTTCCTTGGTCGTGATGTCTCCCCCCGCCTTCAGGGTCGGGTCGAGCACCAGCGCGCCATCTTCGATGATCCAGCCCGAGTTGAGCTTGGTTCCACCATAGTTTCGGAAGTTGGCCGAAGCGTCGCGACCATCAAACAAGAGAGTCCAGCCCGCACTCTTTTCGGCTTCCGACAAAGCATTCAGCGGCGCTTCCTGCCGAGCGGGACCCGGGGTCACCGACTTGCCGACCGGAATTTTGTTGAGCGTGTACCAAGCCTCGGTTGACCACAGAGTGTCCCCATCCTGGGAGCGTGTATCGGTCGCGCACTTGATGTAGACCACATGGTCATCCTTCAAGTCTTCGATCTCAAGAAACGCCCGCTTGCGATCCTTGCTGAGGGTGACGGACTTGACGGCCAGCTTGCGCGGATCGACCTTCGGCCCGCCGTACTCTTCCGTCGGCACATAGCGCCAGTCACGAACTTCGTAGTCGCTCGTCAGCTCGCCGTTTCCGGGTGCGAGCGGCTCGGTGAACTCAATCTCGAAGCCGTTCGTCTTGGCGCGCACCGCGAGCATCTCGAAGGTGGATTTGCCGTTGAACTTGATCTTCTGGAGGCCGTAGCGCTCCTTGCCTTCCTGGCCCCAGTTGCCGGTCGAACCGATTCCGCCGACATATAGGGCTCCATCCGGCCCCCAGCAGAGGCGGTTGATTCCGGCTTCCATGCCTTGGGTGAAACGGAACACAACGCCTTGGAACATGCCGTCGATCTGCTCGACGAACACGCGCTTGACGCCGCCATGCGTGACGTCGCCGTGAATCATCTGGCCTTTGTAGGGGCCATCATTGAGCGGCGCAGGCTGGCTCGGTGAGTTGCCGATTTCGCCTTGGGGAAGCCAGACCACCGGAGGATCAACTTTCCATTTCGGAGAGTTGACAGGATCGACTGACTGGTTCGCATAGAACGCGCCTTCGCGGTAGAGCAGAACCTTCGACGACGGAAGCCAGTCGCCCTGGTTGTCGGTCAGGTAGATGCGGTTGAACGCGCCAAATCCGATGCCATTTGGGGTGCGAAGTCCGGCGGCGGCCAAAGTGTAGTCGCCCGTCTTCGCATTGATCTTGACCACATGGCCCCGATCCGGGTTCTGCGGCTTGGTGCTGCTGCCGCCCGGGTTGATCGCCGTGGCGAGGTTTCCATAGAAGAAGCCTTTGTCGTAAACCAATCCAAATGCGAACTCGTGGAAGTTCGGCGTCACGCCCCAGCCATTGGCAACGGCGTAGTATTCGTCGTAGATTCCATCCTTGTCGTTGTCGATCAGCTTGGTCAGCTCCTGCTTCTGGAGCACGTAAACGTCGCCGTTGACCACCTTGATGCCAAGCGGCTCGGCCAGACCAGCGCCGACCCGAGTCACCCCGACGTTGCGGCCATTCTCGACATTTGTCAACGCATAAACACCTCCATCGGGCTCCCAGTTGCAGATGATCATGCGGCCATCCGGCAGGAAGTCGATGCCGCCGACTCGAGGCTGGAAGTTCCGCGGGCGAACGGTGGTCAAGTCGTAGCTGGGGTGGACGCCATCCAGCGGGCGTCCGTCGCCGGGCCGCTTCAGGGCGTCGGCGTCCATGATCGCCTTCTCGCCGGGAGCGGTGACGTAGACTTCGCTGAGGTTCGTTGTGAACGCCGACGCCGGGATGACCTCCCAGGTGTTGGAGCCCGGCTTCTGCCATTCGAGCTTCAGCACATTGTCTGCACCCGACTCAAAATACTCAACGTAGATCGGATGCTCTCCCGCCGTCAGCTTGAACTGACCGACCGCCGGAGTGTCGCCATGAAGACCGTCATTGTCGATGATGACTTCGTCCCGGATGTGGAATTTGCTTCCGTCATCGCTTGAGAGCCGGAACTTGTAGTCGCCGGTTTCGGTGACGTTCAGATAGCCCGTGATGTGGACGAGGAAGTTGTCCTCTGGACCGCCGAAATCTGCCGTGGTTTTGAAGTCGATTTTGTCGATCTTCTTGTTGACATTCGGAGTCTGCCCCTCCACCAGAAGCGGGAGTCGTGAAATCTGCTTATTGAACCAGTAGAGCCGGAACGAGAGGCCGGGGCCGCGCGGAGTTTTCTCCTGCACCGGAGGCATCGGCTCCATGTTCGCGTAGAGCTGATCGAACTCGACCGGAGGTTTGCCGACCGACTGGAAGACCGCACGATAGGAGCCATTGGCTGGCTGCTCCGAGCCGTCCAGTGTGATGTTGAAGCCAGCTTTGTCTCCCGTCACCTTGACGGCAAATGCCTTTTCATAAGCCGTCTTCTCTTCGCCTTCCAGGAGTATCTTTCCGCCATCCGCCGCTTTGGAGAAGGGAGAAGGCAGAACTCGCCAGCCTTTCGGAAGATCCTTGTATTCAAAAGTGCGGCGCAGCGCGACCCGGCCGTTGCCCGGACGCTCGAATTCAGGTGTTTCATACACCCAAACCGGCTTGCCTCCCTTGACGGGGAATTCGTACTGAAGCCGCACCTGCGAATTGATGAATCGGTAGCCACGGAATCGCGGCTGGGCTTTGTGAAAGTTCTTGCCGTCGTAGAATGTCCAGGCTGGCTCGTCGAGAATGCCAAATCGATAGGCTTCGCCCAAGCTCGTCGGCTGCGGACCGTGGACCGTGGTGTAGACCGCGCCGTCGAACTTGACGCCGCCGTTCCAGATTTTGTAGATGCCGCAGTTGGTGGCGTCGTAGGCGACCCAAAGATCGTCGGAGAGGCCCATCGTCACCATGCGGGCGTGGCCGTCGAGAACCGAGCGGAACACCCAGATGTCGCGCGGCCGTTCAGGCGCAGGAGCGGGAGCGGCCATCAAAGAGGCCAATGCAAGGGCTGTGATCATATTGCTTACTGTGCGATGAGGTCGTACCAGCGATCCACTGGATTCTGGTTCTGATAAATGTCTCCCGCGCCCTTGCGGGAAGCATGAGTGTCGTACCAAAGCACGACAAATCGGCTGTTGTGGACAAGGTTCGGCACACCCCAGCAGTCGGCGGCGGCTTGGCTGGGCGGGAGCAGGTACTTCCCTTCATCTCCGCACCACGAGGCTTCCACGCTCGACTTCGAGTCGCTGAAGAGGATGGTTTCGCTCGGAACTTCCATGCCCGTCTCCGACACTGGATTCTGGGCGTCCACGTTGCTGAAGTCAGTCATAAGTCCGGTCAGGTAGTACGCGTTGTAGCCGTAATGGCTGGTTCTCGCTCCGCCCGAATCTGTTTTGGCAAGCCCGCTGGATGGACAGAGCCAGATGTCCTTATTCTTGACATAAGGGTCCAGCATGTCGTGCCAGATCGCAAGCCCGGCGCCGTCGAGATAGGCGGCGAGGATGGACCGATCATCATAGTCGGCCTGGTACATCTTGTGCGCCAGACCCAGATTTTTGAGGTTGCTGGTGCAGGTCGTGGCCTTGGCGGCTTCTTTGGCGCGGGCAAAGACGGGAAAAAGGATTGCGGCCAAGATCGCAATAATCGCAATCACGACCAGCAGCTCGATCAGGGTGAACCCCGTGCGAAGCTTCATGGGATGCCCCCAAGCATACCTACCCAGGTCCCAAATTGGGACCTATGTTTTGACCTGAAGTTAACTCTGGTTGACGCGCACCCCCCTCTTGGTGTAGCATCGCCGAACCATGAAGGCGGGCAAATGGGCTTGGCTTTCTGGCGCGATGCTCGCCATCGCGCTGGCAGGTTGCAACGGGTCGGGGTCGACCTCATCTTCGACGACGGGAACGGGCGCTCCGACGGAGGGCGGCAAGAAAAAGCTGGTCATTGCCTGGGCGCAATGGGATCCGGCGGTTCAGCTGCAAAAGCTCACCGAGGACTACACCAAGGAGACGGGCACCGAAGTTGAAGTGCTCCAAATCCCCTGGGCGCAGTTCGAGGACAAGGTCAAGCTCGCCTGGACCAACCGCAGCGCCGAATACGACATGATCGTCGGCGACAGCCAATGGCTCGGCACCGCCGCCACCAACGGCCATTACGTTGACCTCACCGATTGGGCGAAGGAGAACGTCACCCTCGACGACATCAACCCCGCCTCGCTAAAGAGCTACGGCGAGTACGACGGCAAGCTCTGGGGGCTTCCCTGCATGAGCGACGCGCTTGGCTTCGCCTACCGCAAGGACCTCTTCGAGAACGAAGCCAACAAGACCGCCTTCAAAGCCAAGTACGGCCGTGACCTCAAAACTCCGGAAACCTGGGCGGAATTCCGCGATGTCGCCGAATTCTTCACCAAGCCAGCCGACAAGCAGTACGGCGCGGCCCTCTTCTATTCCAAGATGTATGACGGAGCCGCGATGGGCTTCCAGCCGCTGCTCTGGGGATGGGGCGGAGACTGGAACAAGCTCGATTCTCCCGAAGCTCTTCAGGCCCTCGACTTCTATGTGAACCTCAAGAAGTTCACGCCTCCAGGAAGCGACAACTTCTACTTCGACGAATCCCTGCGCAGCTTCCAGACTGGTCAGACAGTGATGGCGCAGTGCTGGTTCGCCTTCTTCCCCGGCTTGACCGACAAGACCAAGAACCCTCATGCCGACAACACGGGCTACTTCGTGATCCCCGCCGGCCCGAAGGGACGCTTCGTCTCGCTGGGCGGTCAGGGCATCTCGATCTCCAGCTATTCGACTCAGCAGGATGAGGCCAAGAAGTTCATCGCCTGGCTCGAAAAGGAGCAGACGCAGACCAAGTGGGTTGAGCTTGGCGGATTGACCAGCAACATCAAGGTTGCCGAGTCCGAGACCTTCCTCAAGGCCACTCCGTACAACGAGACCTTCAGCAAGTCGGCCCCCTTCCTCAAGGACTTCGACAACAGCCCGAACTACTCGAAGATGATGAATGTCGCCCAGACCGAGATCAACAGCGCGGTCGCCGGCAATTCCAAGCCCGCTGACGCCCTCAAGACTGCCGCCCAACAGATGAAGGACGCGCAGGCGCACTGACAATGAATCGGGGCCAGGCAACGACACCTGGCCCCACTCGTTTGCCCCGGCAAAGGCGCTGGTGGGAGACGGAGCGGGGCTTCGGATTTCTCTGCATCTCTCCAGCGATCCTGGTGCTGGTGGCGGTCAATATTTTTCCGCTCCTCTGGCTGATCTATCTCAGCTTCACCAAATATTCCGCTCAAGGCAACAAGCCCCCGGCCTTCAATGGCGGCGCAAACTACGCGAAGATCGCGACATGGAGCACCGCCCACGAAGGACTCTGGGTGTCGCTCAAATTCGTGGGCATGGGCGTGCTGCTCCAGCTTGCCCTCGGACTTGGCATCGCCGTCATCGTCAACCATCTCCGCCGCAGCCGCGAAGCCATCGTCACCGCCATCGTCATGCCGATGATGGTCTCAACGGCGGTCGCAGGGCTGTTTTGGAAGTTTCTCCTTGATCCCTCGCTCGGACCAGTCAACGCGCTTCTGTCCGCATTGAGAATCACGCCGGCGGAGCAGCCGATTCTCTGGTTTGGCCCAGATTTCGCCCAATGGTCGGTCATCATCGTCGATTCGTGGATGTGGGTTCCCTTTGTCGCATTGATCGCCAGCGCGGCGTTGTCATCCGTGCCCAAGGAGTTGAGCGAAGCCGCAGCGGTGGACAGAGTCGATTCTTGGACATTCTTCTGGCGCATCTGCCTGCCCATCATTTCTCCTGTCCTGCTGGTGGCGGGGCTGCTCAGGTGCCTGGACCTGCTCAGGCTGTTTGACGTGCCCTGGATTCTTACGGCGGGCGGTCCAGGAATCCGCACCCAGGGCATTCCCATCCTGATTTACAAGGACGCCTTCTCCAATTCAGACACCGGCCAGGCGAGCGCGATCGCCGTGCTCTATCTGATCATCATCACTTTCCTCGCTAAATGGGCCGTTGGGAGGATGATGGGCGATGCCAAAAAGTCCAGATTTGACTGGGGCAGCCCATGGTTCCAGGTCACAGCCGGGCTTGCGGCCACCGCTCTCGTCTGGTTTTTAATGGGGACGCCCATGGTGCTGGCTGGCATCGCCATCCTGGTCCTCGCGCGCATTCTGTGCGCTTTGCCGACAGCGGCAAAACGGCCTTTGGCCGCAGTCGCTTCGGTCGGAATTTTGGCGGCAATGCTCGCGCCTCTGGCGTTCATCGCTGTGACCTCATTCAAGGATCGAAGCGAAGCCTTCAACTTCGGCGCATTCAAGGCAACCTGGGTCAATTACGACTCCCTGCTGAGGGGGACCGGATCGCTGGGCTCCAAGCCGTTCATTGAACAATTGGGCGCATCGCTCTGGATCGGCGTGGTCTCGACCATTCTCGCGGTGGGCATGGGAACCCTCGCCGCCTACGCGTTCTCCCGATACAAGTTCAAGGGCCACGGCGACCTCCTCTTCTTCATCCTCAGCACCAAGATGCTGCCCGCCGTCGCCGTCGCCGTCCCCATCGTCATCATGTTCCGCGAAATCAGGATCTCCGGCACGCCGATGAGCCTGGTGATTCTCTACACCGCGATGAACATGGCGCTGGCGACTTGGATCATGAAGGCGTTCCTCGACAAGGTTCCCCGCGAGTATGAGGAGGCCGCATTTCTCGAGCGATGCACTCCCGCCCAGGCGTTCTGCCATGCGATCCTGCCGCTCATCAAGCCCGCGATCCTGACAACGGCGCTCTTCTGCTTCCTCGCCTGCTGGAATGAGTACGCATTCGCCCTCTACATGTCTTCCGGCCAAAATCTCACCGCTCCGCCCTCGATCATCTCTGTTCTCGGGACGGGCGGCGCAGACTGGGGATACATCGCCGCCGGATGCATGACCCTCACCATCCCCGCCCTGATCCTCACAATCATGGCGCGCAAAACCCTGGTGCTCGGTGTCAGCTTCGGGGTAGTGGACAGCAAGTAAGCGTTCCCTGCATCCCAAACATGGTTCAGCGAGTCATACTCGCTGAACCATGAAAAAGTGGTTGATCCGCATCTCTGTCTTCTTCGGTGTGATGATCGCTTTGGCTGCGGTTGGCGGCCTGGCGCTCTGGTCAATGACTGGTTTCGCTGCCTCCAGTTCCGATGCCCCAAAGCAGCTCGCCGAATGGAAGAAAAATGGCCTGCCCTTGTCCGCAGACGAAGTCGTCATGGGCGGCGCGGTGTCCGATGAGCAGAATGCCGCCGCAGACTTCAAGCTGCTCCGCAACGATCAGAGCTTCAAACTTCCCAAAGCACCGGGAACCATCTACGAGGAAGATTGGGCGTCCGGGGCGATCACTCAATATCTTGAGAAATGCCAGCCCCAGATCAGCAGAATCGCGCTAGCGGCGGAAAAACCCCATTTCCAGCTCTCCAAAGACTTCGATTCGGTGCTGATGATGGATTTCCCGGAGTATGAGGAAATCAAGTCCTGGACCAAGCTCCTCATTCTCGACGCCGAGAGGCTGGCCCGCACAGGCCGCAATTCCGAGGCAACCTCCCGCATCCGATCCGCGCGCAATCTCGCCCGCCTCACGGGCCAGGACCCCACCATGATCGGGCGCTTGGTGGCAATCGCCTGTGAGTCGATGGTGATGGTAGGTGCCGGGCGCGTCGCCTCCGAGATGGCCGACGACCCTCAGAGCCTCGAATCTCTGCGCAAAGCCCTGGCAGAAACCGAATGGAGCCTCGACTCAAAGCAGATCTACCGAACCGAAGCCTATCTCGGAATCGCCGCGTTCCGCGATGTGACAATGCGGGAGATCGTCAGCCTGAACATCTCTGTTGACCTCCCTGGCTCACCCTCCCCCCAGAAATCCAAGCCGCACAGTGAACTGCCCAAGAGCGCGGTCGCCAAAGCCGTTGTGGGCGAGACGATGCGGTTCTGGAATGAATTTCATCCCCGCATCCAGACCGAGACCGATATGACAAAGCTCTCGGATGACATCAGCAAGCGGAGCGACGAATACGCCACCAGCGGCTCATGGCCGAAGAAAGTCGCCTCAATCATGCTGCCCGTGTTCAAGCAGGCGAATAGGGCGCACGAAAAAACGCAGTCGGAAAGGAAAACCCTCAACGCCTTCATCGCCACCCTCCTCTACCGAAACCAGCATAAGAAATGGCCCGTAACTCTTGAAGATGCCGGAATCAAAGGCGATCTCAATCGCGATCACCTCGCGGGCGGGCCGCTGCAATACCGAGCCTCAGCCAAGGATATGCGGATATGGCATTCGGGGGCCAACGGAATTGATGACGGCGGGCTGACGATGAAGGAAGCCCTCGCCGCCGGGAAAGACTCCCAGGAACGGGATGCGGTCTACATCCACCCCTGGCCCAAGAATTGGAGGAAAAGCACCCCATGACCAAAGCACAGCAAATCGTCGTCGCCTCTGCGGTGGTGGCTGTCATCAGCATCGCCGGGTACGGTTTTCGCTACTCCCTCGGCATTGTCCAAGGCAGCGAAGATGCTCAGGAACAGCTTGAACTATGGAAGAAGAACGGATTCCCGCTGAAGGAAGAGGACGTGTTCATCGGTGGGCGGACTCCCGACGAGGAGAATGCGGCAATCGCCCTCATGAACATCATAGAGGGGCCTGCGCCCAAGCTCACCCTGCCCGCATCAATCAAGAAGTCGGACTGGGAGGCTGGCACCGTCCAGGCTTATTTGGAATCACGCCAGAGTTTGATCCAGGATATTGAGCAAGCCTGAGAGCCGACGAAACACCAGCCGAACAACCTGGATGTCACCTCTGG
>JAEYWW010000018.1 GCA_023428805.1 Armatimonadota bacterium
TCGTAGCCCGCGAGCAGGCCGACGGTGCCGCCCGGCACTATCGCTCGCGGGGCGGCCAGTTCGTCGTCGATGCGGCCCACGGCCAGTCCAAGGGCGTGCTCACCTGCGTGAAAATGCTCAAGGAGAAGCTGCCGGACCTCAGAATTGTCGCGGGCAGTGTGGCCACCAAAGATGGAGTGCGCGATCTGGTCGAACTCGGCGCGGACTGCCTCCGCATCGGGATCGGCGCGGGGTCGATCTGCACCACCCGCGTGGTCGCCGGAATCGGAGTTCCGCAATTCACCGCCGTCATGGACTGCGCCGAAGAGGCGGCGAAGCACGGCATCCCGACCATCGCCGACGGCGGAATCCGCTCCTCCGGCGATGTGGTCAAGAGCCTCGCAGCGGGCGCAAGCTGCGTGATGATGGGCAATATGTTCGCAGGGTGTGAAGAGAGTCCAGGCGAAACCGAGATTTATCGCAACCGAGCCTACAAGGTCTACCGTGGCATGGGTTCGATCGGAGCGATGCGCCAGGGCTCCAGCGACCGATATTTCCAGGTCAAAGACACCCAGAAGGCGATGGTGCCCGAAGGAATTGAGGGGCGTGTTCCCTACAAGGGACAGCTCAGCGACACGATGACGCAGATTGTGGGCGGGCTGCGGTCAGGCATGGGCTATTGCGGAGCGGGCAGTCTGCAGGAGCTCCGAGACAATGCCGAGTTCATGAAGATCACCAACGCCGGACTCCGCGAGAGCCACCCCCATGACGTCTCGATCACCAAGGAGCCGCCCAACTACAGCAGTCCGTTCGCCGGCGGCGATTCGGAGTAGGCATCGCTAGAACAAGATAAGTCCTATAAGACAAATACGTCTTATAGGACTTATCCTTGTTGAGTTCTACTCAAAATCTGACGCTGAAGTCCAGCCTCATATTCCACTTTTGGAGGTCGAGCTCGGGGCCTCGGTCGTGCTCCCATGATCGGTTTTCCAGCATGAAATTGAAGCTCTGGTTCGGCCCGGGGCGCTGGCTGAAGATGATTCCCCACCGGTGCGCGGTCAGGCGATTGCCGTTCTGCTCGTTCTGCTCCAGACCGTACTGCAGCCGCAGGGGCGATGGGTTGTTGCGGAACAGAAGCAGATCAATCCCCGCCTCGCGGCGGAGGATGTTGGCCTGATTGTTCAGCGACTCCTTCCAGTACAGGCCGGCCTGCCAGCCGGGGTTGGCGGTGTAGTTCATCGCCCAGATATTTGACCGCTCCGGCGTCGCCACGCTTCCGAGGATCACGTTGTTCTGATCCTTCAGAAGGTTCGTCTTGACGGCGTGTTCAAAGCTGATTTTGTCGCTTGGTTTGTAGCTGACGCTGTAGTCGCGGATCATCACTTCCTGATCGTTCGGCATCGTGCGGACACCGTAGCGGAAGTTGAGCTGGAATGGAGCCTTGCCCGTCTTGTCGAAGCCAAGCGTGAAGAACCGGTCGATCGCGCGCTCCTGATTGACATCAATCTGGCTTTGATAGTCGTAGCCAAAGAGCACATTGCCGGAGCTTGCGCCAAATCCGAACGACTTCTTCTCCCGCTTCCAAAGATCATAGTCCCGGTGCGTGTCGGAGTTGTAGTGGAAACGGACGTCGTTCAGGAAGCCCCAATCAAGCGGCCGCGCATTGGCGATGCTCAGGCCGCCAAAGTGCTGATCGCGGGTGTCGTCGATCCGCTCCTGACGATAGGACGCGCTGTTGACCTTGATGCCCTGGAACTCTCCGCCGCTCAACTCGGTGTTGGAATTCAGAGTGCCATTGACTTCGTCCTTCAGGCTGCGGGCATAGCCGTACTTGACCTTCAATCCCTTGCCAAAATCCCACCAGAAGCCGTACTGCCGACGGGCTTCATCCGGATTCTCGCCGTCGCGCTGAATCTGAAGATCGGTGACGCTGACGCCCATCTTCTTGCTGAGGTCGGCGCTGATGGTGTTGGCGAGAATGGTCTCCTTCTCGCCATTTTCGTAAGTCGTCTGAGTGTGCTCGGTGCGGAATGCGGTGTTCTTCGAGAGTTGTGTTTCGAAGGCCATCGCCTGGGTCTGCGAGTCGAGTTGCTCATCCAATGTGCCGCTGAAAGTGCGATTGTGCTGGCTCAACATCAACCGCCCGAGGCGGCCAAAGTCGTGGTTGAGCGTCAGACGCTCCTGATACTGGTCGATCAAGTCTTCCAGTGGATTGCTCCGGCTCTGCCCCCACCGGAAATACTCCATGTTGGTGCGCTTGCTGGGCTGCCACTTCGCGATGACCTGGCCGAGGCCGCCATCTTCGTTCAGATTTGAATTGGAATACTTGACCTGGTTCGATTCCACCGAAAGATTCGGGAGAAGCTGCCAGCGAAGGCCCATCTCCGTCATGTCCTGACCGATGATCGAGCGGAGCAGATCGCGCTCGGGATCAACCAGGTCGTGGATTCCCCCGAAATTGCTGTCCACGTTGCGGCGGGTGTAGCGGAAGTTGAAGTTTTTGTCATTCAGCAGGAAGCTGCTTCGCGAAGCGCCTCCTTCAAGACCGCCCGCGTTCATCATCGACGCTTCGAACGACCGGGAATCGCTCGGCTTGTACTGTAGCGAGAAATTCGTCTTATCCAGCCCGGCTGTGTTGCCATAAACCCCACGTTCGGAGAGCATGAGCCTGCTGATCTCTGTGAAATCCTGTCCGGTTTTCTGGTCGCTGTAGGAGATGTTCAGTTTCTGCGAGTTGTAGAACATCCTGCTAGCGCGCAACTCATCCTTCTGTCCCTGGATGGACTGCACCTGATAGCCGAGCTTGGAATCCTTGTTGAAGATATAGTCCAGCCGCCAGAGCGAACGGTCGATTCCAGCGCCGTTGATGAAGGCGGCGGGATCTTGACCATGAAGGCCCTGAGCGGGATTCAACATCTTCACGCCCATGTCGGCAAACGCGTTGATGTCCGCACCAAGATTTCCGACACGGTTGAAATCTGTGTCGATGCCGATGCGTGTGTGCTGGATCGAGATCGGACCTCGGCTCAAGATGGCATTGAGCACATCCAAGTCGCCCTTCTCATCCTTGACCGACTGCTGGCGGTAGCTGAATTCAGTTCCCGGGAGCGGCTTGCTTGTCAGCCCAAAACCTTTGCGGGTCAGACCACGCTCGTTGGCGAAGTTCTGGAATTGCGCGCCGAGGAGGTTTTTGCTGGACCAGTCATCCGGGCGAAGATCTCCGAATCGGGTGAACTCCGGATCGACTGTCTGCTCGAACATCTCGATTTGAAGCGAATTCGAGTTGAAGGTGAGAGCTTTGCGGCGGACGGATGAATCTTCATCCGCAGTCTCGAATGAGTTGTATCCGAACGAACCCCCGTTGAAATTGAACGCGGCCACGGTGGACTCACGATTCAAGCCTCGCTCTTTCTGCAGCCACTGCCAATCTGCCGCACCGAGGTCCTGGAACCGGCTGAAATTCTGCCCGACTTTCTGGCTCACCTGACTGTAGCTGAGCTGCCCGAGCTTGAAGCCCTGCGACTTCTGGGTGATCTCGTTGCCTTCGCCGTCGCCGACCATCGACTGGCTGTGCGACAGTTTGAGGTCGCCAGTGCCGACATCCTGAACGGAGAGCGAGGTTCGCTCAAGGCCCTTTTCTTTCTGAAGCTGGGCCACCTGTTCCTGGGTGTATCCCGCGCTGGTGAAGCTGCCGAAGCCCGCGAAACGGGTGTCGATGTCCTGGTAGTACGCGTTGACGCGACCGCCCAAAATCGAGCTGGAGAGGGACTGGATCATCGCCCTTCCCTTGCCCTCGTCAACTTCCGTCCCCGGGCCAGAATCTTCGATGAGGCTGGAGGAGTTCGATTTCTGCCTTTCACTCATCATGAGGAGGCCCGAAATTTTTCCGTCCCGACCGAAGCTGAAACTGTTGTTGAGGCCGTAGACGTTGCTGTTGAGCACCGTGCCATCACCAAGGCGTTCGGTCATGCCGAAGCCCACATAGGCGCTCGTGCCACGAACCAGGTTGAAGGTGAAGCCTGTGAAGTTGGCCGCCTGCCCCTCATTCCCCATCGGGTTGAAGGTGCCTGCTTTTCCGGTCGATTCTTCGTACCGATAGTTGACGCGGAGGGTGCTGCCTGGAGCAGCCTGCGTCATCAGATAGATCGTGCCCGAAGCGTAGTCGATGGCGAAATCAACTCCACGCTGAAGTTTGCGCCCG
>JAEYWW010000050.1 GCA_023428805.1 Armatimonadota bacterium
CCGCAAGTGAAAGCGGCGATGCCTCGCCGCACTCCAGATCGGGAACCCTGATCTGTAAATGCAAGGTCAAGCTGTGACCTTCACCCGCTTCATGCTGCGGTAGACGTATGCCAAGACCTCCGCCACAGCGGCGAACTGGTCGCGGGGGACGAAGTCGCCGACTTCGCAGTGCTTGTAGAGCGCGCGGGCCAGGGGCTTGTTCTCCACCACCGGGATGTCGAAATCGCCCGCGATTTCGCGGATCTTCAATGCGAGATAATCCTGCCCCTTGGCGATGATGATCGGGGCGTGCATTTTGGAGCGGTCATATTTGATCGCGATGGCGAAGTGGGTCGGGTTGGCGACAATCACGTCCGCTTCCTTGATGCGTGAGGCAAGGCCACCCTTCAGCATCTTGCGGCGGCGCTGGAACCGCTGGGATTTGATTTCGGGAGAGCCCTCCTGCTCCTTCATCTCCTGCTTCAGCTCCTGCTTGGTCATCTTGAGCTGCTTTTCGTGCTGGAACCGCTGAAATCCGTAGTCGATCGCGGCCAGCACGAGCCACACCACCGCCAGCCGCATCAAGATCGTGTACGCGATGTCGCCCGTGATCGCGGCGGTTTGAGCAGGGGTCGCGCCGGTGAGCGATGCAAGACGTCCCTGATTCGCCTGGATCACGCTCCAGGACATATAGCAGAAGAGGATCAGCTTCGCGCTCGCCTTGAATCCTTCGAAGGCGGACTTGGCCGAGAAGAGCCTCTTGAATCCTTCCAATGGATTGATCTTCTTGAATTCGGGCTTCAATGGCTCCCCGGTCATCAGGAATCCAACCTGGGCGACATTGGCTCCAACACCCAGAACCATGATCGCCAGCAGCAAGGGAAGCACCGCCATCACCATCGGCTGGATCATCGCTCCCGCTCCATTCAAAATTGCTTCTGGAATCGCGTCGCGCTGCGCCATCTTGCCGGGAGTGTGCATCGCGTTCAGAAAGGCTTCCGTGAGCCCGCGGCAGACTCCGGGAAGCATGAATGCAGCCGCCAGCAGAGTCACGGCCTGAACCAAATCGTTTGACTTGGCAACCTGCCCCTTCTTGCGCGCCTCCATGCGCCTTTTGGGCGTTGCGTCTTCGGTTCTCTCTCCGCCCGGCTTCTCCGACATGCTAGATTCCCTTGAGGACGCGGAACATCGCGTCGAAGGCCATTCCAACTCCGGAGCTGACACCGTAAGTCATGGAAGGCAGCGCAACCGACAGAACACCGATACCCAAGACCAGCTTGGTCGGGAGGGCCAGAAGGAACGGCTGCGTCTGCGGAACCGCCCGGTTGATGAGGCCCGCCGCAATATCGATCAGGGCGCAGACGGCGGCGGCAGGCGCGGCGATCTGCAATGCCAAAACCAAAGAGGACCCGACCAGCGAAACCATGTGAGTCATCGAGTCCGCAAACCCGGCACCCCCCGTCGGCGCAAAGCTGTAGCTCTTGACGAAGGCCTGAATCATCATCTGGTGCGCGTTCGCCGCGAAGAGCATCACCAGCGCGAGCATGAACTTGAACCGTGCGATGGGCGCATCTGCGGAACCCGTCATCGGACTGAAAACCTGGGCGGATGCAAGACCGACTTGAAGGTCAACCATCGCCCCAGCGGCCTGAAACGCGCTGGTGAGAATCTGAATGCAGAAGCCGATCAGCAGGCCCATCACCGCTTCGCGGGCCACGATCATCACGAGGCCATAGAGATCAGCCGGAACGGGAGGGAGGCTCGCCTGCACCACCGGCATCAAAGCCAGAGAAATGACCGCCGAAGCGAAAACGCGGATCGGCACGGGCACCAAACCTCCCGTGAGCGGCGACGAAAGAAGCATCGCCGAACACCGCACAAAGAGGCAGGCAAACCCGAAAACGAACGCGCTGTCAAGATTCATTGTCCAAGCCGCGCCGCGATGTCGAAGCAGTAGTGGGTGAACCGAACAAGCGTTGAGAGCATCCATCCGCCCATCGTGAGGAGGATGATCGCCGCCCCGACGATCTTCGGAACGAAGGTGAGCGTCATCTCCTGAATTTGGGTGACGGCCTGGAAGACGCTGACCCCGAGGCCGACGAAAAGGGCGACGGCGAGGATCGGGAGGCTCACCATCAGAGCCACCACAAGGCCCTGCTGCGCCACACCCATGTAGAGTCCGTTGTCCATTATTGATATCCCGAGAGCAGCGTGCGGATGAGGACGGACCAGCCGTCAGCAAGAACGAAGACCAGCAGCTTGGCCGGAAGCGAGACAACGATCGGCGGCATCATCATCATGCCCATGCCCATCATCAGGCTGGCCACGATCAGGTCGATGATGACGAAGGGAACGAAGATGTAGAAGCCGATGATGAAGGCCGTCTTAAGCTCGCTGATGACGAAGGCGGGGATCAGTGTCATCAGGTCCACATCGTCGCGTGTCTTCGGCTGCTTGCCGTCGGGCTTCATCTCGACGAACATCTTGAGATCGCTCTCATAGGTGTTCTTCAGCATGAACTCGCGCAGAGGCTTCTCGGCGCGCTTGACCGCCTCATCGAAGCTGATCGGATTCTCCTGCCTCATGTAAGGCTGGAGCGCCTGATCGTTGATCTGCTGATAAGTCGGCGCCATCACGAAGAGGGACAGAAAAAGGCTGAGGCCGACGATCACCTGCGTCGGCGGGATGTTCTGGGTGCCGAGCGCGGTGCGGACGAAGCCCAGCACGATCACAATGCGGGTGAAGGCGGTGGTGAGGATCAGCAGAGCAGGCGCGACGCTCAGAATCGTCAGCATCGCGAGAATCTGAAGCGATGCGCTGACCTGGTCCTTGTCCTTGCTGGCCGGGCCGACATCGAGTTTGATGCTCGGCATCCCTCCGACCGTCTGCGCCCAGGCGAAGGTCGCGGCGAAAACAAGGATGGCGACAAGCGCAAACCTCAGAAACCACTTGAGGTTTTGATTCTGGGTGTGCGGGCGGGAGGTGCGTTTCATGCTCATTCTCAGCCCAAAAGGCGCTTGATGTCGTCGTAGGGGTTGGCGTTTTCGCTCTTGCGAGCCCGCCGCTTGCGGGCCTCTTCCAGGAGCCGTGCAGCATCGTCCACGGTCATCGTGTCCGGCTCTTCCTCCTCTTCGACCTCCATTTCGACCACTGCGAAAACCGGGTTTGGCTTGTCTTCAGCCTTGGGTTCGTCCATCTCCTGATCGAGCAGTTCAAAGAACGCGGGATCTTCTTCTTCTTGAACAGGAGCAGAAACGCTCAGATCGGCGATCAAATTGATGTGAGTCGGGGTCGCGCCAACGAGAAGGGTTCGGCCACGCACTTCGACGATCTGGATCATTCCCGCGCCGAGCGTCGTGCTCTCGGAAAGGATGATGCCGCCCTTGGAGACGGCGGGCTTCCAGCCGTTGAATTTGCTCAGGAGTTTGGGCAGACCCCACTTGAGGATCACAGCGACCAAGCCGAGGGCAAGGAGCATCTGAACAATGTCCATTCCCTGCACTGCGGGTCCGGCAGGGGCCTTCGTCGCGGCTGAGGCGTGATCCTTCTTCGTTCCAAAATCCTGCGCCAGCAACGCGGCCGGAGCGAGCGCGAGCAGGAGGGCGAGCTTCTTCATGTCAGGCCGCCTCGCTCAGCTTGTCGAGCCGCTCGTTGGGATTCAAAATTTCGGTGATGCGGACTCCGAAGTTGTCGTCGATAACCACCACTTCGCCTCGGGCCACCAAGCGGCGATTCACGAGGATGTCCACCGGCTCACCGGCGGCCTTGTCGATCTCTACAATCGATCCGGCACCCAGTTCGACAATGTCGCGGACCAGCTTCTTCACTCGACCCAGCTCCACGCTGACCTCAAGCGGAATGTCCATCAAAAGCGCAAGACTGGGGTCATCGGCGATGCGATTCGAGACGGGTGCCTCAATGAAAGTCTTCTTTTCGATGCGAGGCGACGCAGGAGCCGTCTCCGCCGGAGCGTTCAGCATCCAGAGGAGCGAAGCCGCATCCATGATCCACACCGCTTCGACGATCGCAGGGCCGCAGAAGAGCGGAACTGAGACTCGAACCATCTTCTGCTCGTCATCAAGCGGGCCGGGCAGGAACTGCTTCTGTTCAATCTTGAGATCAATAGTGGCGGTGGGATCGCTGCGGTCGGCGTTGATTCCACTGACGACACCCTGGATAATGGCCTCCAGAATGGTCTTGCTTGCTTCAAGCACGTTCTCGGGCGTCACAGTTGTGGACTCGTCCAAAGAACCAACGAAGCCAGCCCACAGGTTGGGGTCGATCAAGATCGCCTGCTCGTGGTCGGGCGTCTGCGACAGGGCGAATTCGATCACGATCTGCTCATGACCCGCCATCGCTTTAATGTCGGCAGCCTCCACCAGCTCAACGATGGGATCGTTGCTGATGATCAGGGTGTTGGCCGCTTCGCTGGCGGCCGTGGATGCAGCCTGCCAGATGAGCGACTGAGATTGAGTCGCCATATGAAGCTGTTCGGATGAGATGAGTGCCATTGATTACCTCTGGTTGATCTTTTCGTTGATGCTGAAAGCCATTCGCCCGCCATCAAGAGCGGCGCGGCCGTGATACTTGGTCTGCCCGCCGACGAGCATCCTGATGTCCTGATCGACCTTTTGATCAAGCCGGATGACATCGCCCACGGTGAGCTGCTTGAAATCTGAAAATGTGATCGCACCCGTGCCGAGCTGGACCGCACATTCCACTTCGGAATCGAGAATGTGCGAGGAGATCGACTTGCGGCTGGCGGCGGTCTGCTTCTTGGATGTGGATGCGGCAAACCACTTCTGCGCGCTCAGCTTGGGGGTGATCGGACGGAGAAGCATGTGCGGGATGCAGAGGCTCATGCCGCCGTACATTTCGCCCACGCGAACCTCAAAGAAGATGCCGACGACAATGTCGTTCGGCGGTGCGATCTGGACGAACTGGGTGTTGGTTTCCAGTCCTTCCAAAGCGGGATTGACCACCATCACCGCCTCCCAGCTTGTCTTGAGCGTGGCGAGGATGCGTTCGACAATGTGCTGCATCAGCGGCTGCTCGATTTCGGTGAGAATCGATCTCTTGACCGATTTCCCGGTTCCGCCGAGGAGCTTGTCGATCATCATGAAGACCAGATCGAACTCCATCTCCATCGCCGCCTCGCCGCTGAGCGGCCAGATGGAGACGATGTTGAACGCGGAGCGATTGAGCGGCTTCAGATATTCTTCGAAGGGAATCTGCTCCAGCGCCTTCAGTTCAATGCTGACCGAGGTGCGCAGGAAGCCGGAAAGCGATGTGGACGCGAGCCTCGCAAAGGTCTCGTGCAGCATCTGCAGAGTGCGGAGCTGATCTTTGGAAAACTTGTCCGGGCGGCGGAAGTCGTAAATCTCGCAGGTTCGGTTGCCGATCTGCTTGGTCGCCGGTCCTTCGTAGGGGGTGAATTCATGCCGGTCCGCGACGCGGCCTCGGCCACGGCGGTTTTCATCTTCCTCTTCCAAAGACTGCAGCAGCGCGCTGACTTCTTCCTGTGAGAGTTGATCCGACAACTTCGCTCCATCCCCAGCCCCCCGCATTTATGCCTGCGCAGGGCCGTCAGTTTGGTTATCGGCGCGGAGTTTGAATTCCTCAGGGGAAAGAGAATGTTTTCAGAGAAATGCCGATATGCATGAGCGGAATGGAAGAGTTGGACCGCTTCAGCAAGTGGAATGGAGCCTTCGACGAGAATTGAACTCGTGACCTTTCCCTTACCAAGGGAATGCTCTGCCGCTGAGCTACGAAGGCCTGATTTTCTGGTGGGGAGTGCAGGATTCGAACCTGCGAAGGCGTTCGCCGACAGATTTACAGTCTGTTCCCATTGGCCACTCGGGCAACTCCCCAGGGAGGTTCACGATCATACCTCAGGGCTGAATCTGAGGCGTTCGATAGGACCAATATGACTTATTCGTCTTCGACTTCGAACCAACCTGGCACCGAATATGCCTTCTCCTCCAATCCTTTCGGCCAGGTGAGCAGCGCAGCGGCGCCTTTCTTCGGAATCTTCAGCCTCACCTCGCCTCCCGACTGAATGAGCCTCGGCCATTCGGGATTGGCGAGGGCGGAGCGGCCGAGTGCGACGAGGTCGGCACCCGACGCAAGAACTGATTCGGCATCGGCTTCCGACCAGACCTTACCTACTCCGATCAACGGCTTTCGCCCTGCAATCTTGCTCGCCACTCTCTCCAAAGTTGTGCCGGGCCAATCTCCTTTCAACCCGCGCAGTCGGTAATCCCACAGCGAGACGTGCAGAATTGCCAAGCCCTTCGAGCAGAGAAGATCGAGCAGGGCCGCCGTGTCCTCCCATCGAATCCCCGGCTCCTCCAATTCCTCCGAAGAGAATCGGTAGCCGACAACCGAATCAGGACAGGCTTTCAGCACCGCATCCACGACCTTCTCGACAAAGAGAAGCCGATTTTGCCCCCACTTGTCATCTCGACGATTGGAGTGCGGGCTGACGAACTGCTGGAGGAGATAGGTGTTCGCGCCGTGAATCTCAATCGCGTCGAAGCCCGCCTCAATTCCCCGCCGCGCCGCGTCGGCATAAGCTTGGATCGCCTCTTCAATCTCATCCTCCGTCATCGCGCGGGGAATCTCCGCGTTCGGCCGCTCCGGCGGTATTGCGGACGCAGAAAGAGGAACTCCGCCGCACAAACGACTGGGGCAGGCC
>JAEYWW010000077.1 GCA_023428805.1 Armatimonadota bacterium
TTGAAGCCCTGAACCCGCACAGAGATGCCGTTGGAGCTCTGCAGCAGATTGCGGATCGCGCCGTCTTTGCCTGCCGTATCCATGCCCTGGAAGATGATGAGCAGAGAATTCCTGCCGGAAAAGTAGAGAAGGTCTTCCAGCTCATCCCACTTCTTCGCGAGTGATTTAGCCAATTCTTTACCTGTTTCTTTATTCAAATCCTGGACATCTTCGGGATTGACATGAGACAGGCGAAACTGATCTCCCTTTCCGACTTCGTGCGCATAGGGCATGGCCTCATTCTGGCGCATGGAGGTCGGTACCATGCCTGAGGCTTGTCCGCAGACCGCACTCACAACCCGCTGACAACAGCCGGAATCTTCAATCTCTATCTGCCCTTGGCGTTGTCATGGCTTTTCATGGCGGTCGAATCGCCGGTCTGCATCGCCGTGCTCCAGGGAGTGGGGGATGGAGTGGTGTCGCCCGAAGCGGCGCGGATCACGACGGCGGGATTTCAGCTTCTGATGGCCCTGGCCATCACCATCGAGAGTCCGGTGATCGACCTGCTTTCGACGTCCACAACCCTCGCCCGCAACCGCCAGAACTACGAGATGCTCTCAAGGTTCACCTGGCACATGATGGCCATAGTGACTGCCGTTCATGGGGTGATTGTCTTCACGCCGCTCTACGATCTGGTCACGCGTGGGCTATTGGACATTCCCAACGAAGTCGCCAGCGCGGTTCACGATCCGATGAAGGTGCTCCTGTTCTGGAGCGCGGGTGTCGGCTGGCGGCGATACCTGCAAGGATTGATGATCCGGCAGGGGGTGACGAGGCCGATCAGCATCGGAACTGTCGTCCGCATGGCGACGATCTCCGGAGTGGGTTTTGGGCTCAGCGCGGCGACAGAACTCGACAAGCTCATGGTGGTCGCCATCGCCCTGCTCTGCTCCGTCTTGGCGGAAGCCTGTTTCATTCACGTTGTAAGCCGCAAGGCGATCCGATCGCTGCCTGCGCTTGCCGAGGGAGAAGAGCCGCTGTCTCTGCGAAGGCTCTATCGCTTCCACGCCCCCTTGACGGCGTCCACTTTTGTGACCCTGATTTCGATGCCGATGGTCAGCGCGGCGCTTGCCCGTTCGCCTATGCCCGTCACAACGATGGCTGCCTGGCAGGTTGGATTCTCCTTGATCTGGCTGTTCCGAACCTGCACATTTGCGTTGCCCGAAGTCGTCATCGCCCTTTATGAACGGGGAGAGAGACAGCGTTTACTGGCCAGGTTCTGTTTGTCAGTCGGCTTCGTGCTTTCCGGTGTGATGCTTGCCGCCCATTTGACTGGACTGGATGCGATCTACTTCTTCAAAGTGCTGGACGTGCGAGACGGGGAGGTGCGGATGATGGCAGCGCTGGCCGTCTTTGCCTGCGTCGCCTTGCCCGTCGTCAATGCACTGATGGCGGGCATCCGGGGATTCTTGACGGCGGAGCACGTGACGAGTGTCCGACTCTACGCCATTGCGGGAGGTGTGACTAGCCTGGCAGGCTGCCTTGTGTTGGGAGTTCACCTGCAATGGTCGGGCGTGCTGAGCGCGGCATTCGCGATCACGTTCAGTCAACTGGTGGAACTCGTCATTCTCGCCAGCTTTTGGGTGAAGCTTAGGGCGCGTGTAGCCTGACTTATCCCTTCAGGCGGATGGTCGCGCCCTGGGCGTGGGTGGGGAAGCCTTCCATCTCGCCAAACGCTTCAATCACGGGTGCGAGCATCGCCAGGTCTTCTTTTTCGAGCATGGAGAGCGATGAGAACCTGAGGAAGTCCTGGACATTCACCGGGCTGCCGAATCTCGCCGCTCCCGCCGTGGGGAGCGTGTGCGATGGGCCTGAAACGTAGTCGCCCGCGCTCTGCGGGGTGAAGCTGCCGATGGCGATGCACCCCGCGTTCTGGATTCGGGAGACGTGGCCCTCCGCCTGGGCACCGATGATCGAAAGGTGTTCGGGAGCGAAGCGGTTGATGACCTCGGCGGCTTGGTCTGCGTTTTCGACAACGACCACGCAGCTTTCGTGCGAGAGGGCGCGGCGGAGAGTTTCTCGGCGGGGGGCGGCCAGGGATTGAATGTCGGCGGAGGCAATGATGTCCTTGGCCATCTTGTCGCTCATGGCGACGACGACGCCCACGTTGTCCTCGCTGTGCTCGATCTGGGTCAGCCAGTCGGCGGCGGCGAAGAGCGGGTCGGCGTCTTCCAACGCCCAGACGCAGACCTCGCTGGGGCCGGCGTAGGTGTCGAGTCCGACTGCGCCCCAGAGCTGCCGCTTTGCTTCGTTGACATATTTATTGCCGGGGCCGACGATTTTGTCCACCCGGCCCAGTCCGTCAATGCCGTGGGCCATCGCGGCGATGGCGGCGGCTCCTCCGCATTTCAAAATCCTCTTGATTCCGAGTTCCCGGCAGGTGAAGAGGATGGCGGGGTGGATGCTGCCGTCCCTGCGCGGCGGGGTCGCCACGACAATGTCCGTCACCTTGGCGATCTGGGCCGGCACGGCGTTCATGATGACGCTGCTGGGATAGTACGCCTTGCCGCCGGGCACGTAGATTCCGACGCTTTCCAGCGGAAGCAGGCGCTGTCCAAGCATTCCGGATTCGATGGTCGAACCGACCTGCGGCGCAGGGATCTTGAATGGCCCAAGCTGGACTGCGGGAGCGTTGTCGGCAGTGACTTCACGCTCTGTTGCCGAAGTCCGCCAGCCCCAGCCTCTCTCCAATTCTTCCCAGTCGTTGGTGATGACATCGAGCTGAACTTGGTGGAACTCGCGGACGCGCTCGATGGATGTGCGGATGGCGGCTGCCTGGTGCTCGGGAATCTCGGCGGCCAAAATCTCCTTCTCGCTGACAAAGAGGTCGGACATTTCGGGAGCGTCGAAGCTGCGGGCGTTCTCCAGGACCGCTTCGGAACCTCTTTCTCTCACTTGCCGGACAATTTCCGCGACGGCGACGATGATCTCCGGGTCGAACTCGGGAGCGCGATTGAGCCAGCGATCCAGCTTTGGATCGCCGAAGCGGAAAGTCGGGCAGATGCTCACACCAGCACGCCCTTGGCCCGCTCGAATCTTTGAACAAGCTTGTCGCGGCCGAGAACCGCCATGAGCTGCCAGAGTCCGGGGCCGACGGTTTTTCCGGTGATGGCGATCCGGGTTGGGTGGACGACCGGGCCGAGCTTCTCGAATCCGTTCGCCTCCGCAAATCGGCGAATCATCGCCTCCAGCTTCTCTTCCGTCACTTCGTCCATCGCCTGAATCTCGGCCATGAACTGGTCGATCATCGGGCCGACATGAGCCTGATCCTTCCACTTTTCGACCGCCTTTGCGTCGAATTCGACTTCGTCGACAAGGAAGAATTCGCAGGCAAGTCCGAAGTCCGCGAGGTTGGCGACCCGCTCCTGTTCCAACAGAATCGCCTGACGCGCCAAATCCTCATCGGCGGCGGCCAGCTTGGCCATCGCCTCCGCCCGCGCTGGCTCTTCGCGTCCAATCCAGAAAGCCTGGTTCTCATCGCATGATGAATAATCACGGGCCTGCCTGACCACTTCATCGGATGACAGGGCGCGGATGCCGTTGCCGGACATCCAGTTGAGTTTTTCAAGGTCGAAGATGCCGGGGGAGGGCTGGAGGCCGCGGATGTCAAAGGCTTCGCACATCTCCTCCATGCTCATAATCTCGCGGTCGCCGCCGGGAGCCCAGCCGATGAGGGCGGTGAAGTTGGCGAGGACGTGGCCGAGGTAGCCCGCGCGTCGGAAGTCGAGGCAGGCGGTGTCGCCGTGCCGCTTGGAGAGCTTCTTGCCGTCCTTGCCGTTGATGACCGGGACGTGGACGAAGGTGGGCGGTGTCCAGCCCATCGCGCGGAAGAGGGTGACGTGCTTCGGCGCGGAACTGATCCATTCTTCACCGCGAAAGACGTGGGTGATCTCCATCAGGTGGTCGTCCACCATCGCCGCAAAGTGGTAGGTCGGCATTCCGTCGGCCTTGATGAGAACAGGATCGTCTACCGTATTGGAGTCGAATTCCACACGCCCACGAATCGCATCGTCCACGACGATGGTTTCG
>JAEYWW010000096.1 GCA_023428805.1 Armatimonadota bacterium
CAGCAGGACATCTCCAAACTCGTTTCGCTGGATGCCGCGACGATGGAGGATGAGGACGGCGACACCGAACTCGAAAGACTTTCTGCCGGGATACTGGAACCCGAACAGCTTGACGTCGAGGAGCGGATGGTGCTCGCGGAAGCGATCAAGAAGCTCCGCGATCTGGAGCAGGAAGTCCTGGTGCTTTTTCACTTCGAGAGCCTCAGCCAGACCGAAATCGCCCATCGTCTCAGCATCTCCTGCAACTATGTCTCGCACATTCTGCGACAGTCGCTGAGCAAGCTTCGCCGAATTTTGGCCGAGGAGGAGAGGCAGGACCGCATCCTTCGAGCCGAGTTTGGACAGATTGAAAGCGTGGTGGACCCGGGAACCGGAGTCTATGATTCAACCTATTTCCACAATCGGCTGAACGAAGAGGTTCACCGGCATTCGGGCAATGCGCCGGTTTCTGTCGTGATGGTCTCCTTCCAGGGCCTCTCGTCACTGCGCGCGTTCTTCGGTTCAGAAGGGGTTGAAGAGTTCATGCACGATGCGGCGGCTCTGATCAAAGGCTCCGTCCGTGCGCTGGATATTGTCTGCCGGAGCGGTGATGCCGAATTCGGAATCATCCTGCCGCAGACGGGAGAAAACGCCTTCGTTGTCCGCGATCGCTTCCGCTCAAAGCTCAATTCCTGGGTTTCGACCCGGGTCGCCGGTGCCGCACAGATCAGATATGCGGTCGGCAGCGCCACCGCTCCGGGCGATGCCCGCACGGCCAAGGAACTCGTCGCCGCCGCCACCGCCAGCGCGTGGTCGGGCGAACAGGCTGCCTGACCAGAAAAAATCCCCCGCTCATCAAGAACGGGGAATGAGATTTATTCCGAACTCAGGTCAGTGCCGGATGACTCCGTTCATTGTGAAGTTTCCTTCGCCGCCCAATCCGCTCACTGATCCGAAGACAACGTCGGTGACTTCCACCTCGAGCGTCTCGGGGGTGATCGAGACAATCCTCAGCTTTCCGGTTTGCGCGAACCAGGCTTTCGGCATGAAATCGTTCGGTTCATATTGATTCAAAGTGATGCTCGCGTTCGAGTTCACATCGACTTCCTCCCCCACTTCGTAGAGGCCTTCCTTGAGCTTGAGAGTGAACAGCCTCGTCACGCCCGCTGCTGTCGAGGTGATGTCAAGACTGATGTATCCACTGTCCACTTCAACTTCCGAGTCATCGCCTTCGGACCAGGGTGTATTCGAGAAGTTGCCGGTGACATTGGTGAACGCGAGAGTCGAGGTCTTGCCTCCACCTAGATCTATTTTGTTGAAGGTGCCGATGTACGGGCCGGAGGGCATCGTGAACGTCATCGACATATTTGATCCCCCCGAAATGATTTTCCCCGTGATGTTGAAAGTGGAATTCGGCCCGGTTGAACCCTGGCCCGTGAAGTTTCCGCTTGCATTGACCGTGCCCGAAAAGTTGTACTGACCAGCACCGAGGGGAAAATCTCCCGCCACGAACTGGTTGGCGTTGAGTTTGCCCGTCAGTGCGCCTGTCTCGGACACGGCGAATTCAAACTTGCTGGGATATTCTTCTTTGAAGGGGACCTCGCCGCGATAGGTCGCCTTGAATGCTCCGCCATCTCCCGTGGGCTCCTTCTCAAGTCCGCCTTGATAGAATTCAGTTTCGCTGAGCCTCACTGCGACCGACATGCCCGCGCCGCTTGTTGTGAGCTTGCCCGTCACACTGTAGGCCACAGCCGAGTTCGGTTCGGTGGCGTTGAAGTTGCCTTGTGAATCAACGGTTCCCACCAGGTTGTGCATCCCCGCAGAGATCGGAAAGTCGACTTCCACTCTGCCCGACATGATGGTAAGGACATTGAGCGTTCCCGTCATCTGTCCCGCTGAGTTGACCGCAAGGCTGACGTCTCCATTGCGTCCCGGTGTGAAGGGAACATTGCCGACGTAGTTCCCGGCGAACTGATTTCCGCCGCCGCCTCCGCCGCCCGGGGAATCATCCGAACTGCCGCCGCATCCGATGACGCCCATCAGCAGGGCCGAGCTGGCGACCGAAAGAATCGAACGGAAAACCGCTCGCGAGGATTGAGATTTCAGCTTTCCAAGCATGATGTGAAGGTATTTCCAATCCCTTCACATCAATAAAGGAATCGTGAAAAAACGTGAAGAGGTTCAGGTATGCGCGGCGGCGAGAGTGCGGCCGGTGTCTTGGAAGTAGCTTCCCCCATAAAATCGCCAGGGTTTGCGATTGAGCATCTTGAGGGCGTTCTGAGCGGTGAGCTTCTGCCGATTCTGGGCAGAGATCGGACATTCAAACCATCTTCCTGATCGGCTGATCGCCTCATCCTCGTAGAACCATCGAAGCCACATCTGCCCGCACTTCGGACATTCCAGGACAGACACTTCCGCAAATTGGTCATCCATCCCCAGTGCTTCGATCTGGCGGAGATCGCTTTGGCGGTGGTTGATGCAGGCGCAGGGGGCATCGGATCGGGCCGAGTCGAACCTGTCCGCCAGCTTGAGAAATTCGTCCGCCCATCCACTGCTCAGGCTCAGCTCCTGCATCGGCCCGAATGGCAGGAAAACAACCTCGGCCTGGGCGGGAATCTCGCCGTTGAGAAGCTTGGAGAGCAGAAAATCTATCTCCTGGACTGCGTGAGCGGCATCCTGCCAAGATGACCACGAGTAGTCGTTGCCCGATCTGGAAACAAGCTTGCGGGCTTCCTGGAACACTTCAATCAGTTTGCCGAAATTGGGCACGCACAGATTCTACATAGATTGAAACCGGATTCAGTCGGTCCGCGTCAAGGTCAATACCATGCTGATCGCCGCGTTGCTCATCACTTCGCAGACGGTCAGTTTTTCCTGCCCGCCCAGCAACTTTGCCGACCTTCGGCCGCGATTGGAGTCGGCCTTGGCAACGTCAATCGAAATCGATCCAGCCCTCCGCAACGAAGTCGTGGTGATCGAAGTCTCCGACGTCTCGACCGAAGACTTGAAGACAAAGATTGCGGATGTTGTCTGCGGGAAGTGGGAAACGGTCAGGCCGGGCCGAATCCGGCTGGTAGTGGACCGGGAGGAAGAGGATCGGAGATTCCAGAAGTCTCTTGAACGAGCCGCTAAAAATGTGGAGAAGAACGTGGCAGAATACGCGACTTCTCGCAAACGGTTTGCGACTCCTGCCCCCACGCCCGAGGAAGTGGGCAGCCAAATCCTCCAGCTTGGCCAAGTGCGAAGCGGGCTCTATCAAGCCCTGCCAGCATATGGTCTTCAGGCCGACCTGCTGTCTCTGATGGATCCGAAGCAGATCGCCATTGACCTCTATTCTGGGGGCGGCTTCTACTCGACCAATGATCCGCTTGCCTCGCGAACGCCCGATGGTACGAAGAAGCTGGTCCGATCCCGATTGCAGGAGCTCTCCGACATCGGAGAATATCTTTTTGCTCGCGGCTTCCAGCCAAGTACGGGGTCTGGAAATGTGACATCTGGAATAGAGAAGTTTCGCTTTCCCAAAGTGGACGGAGTTGACGGGAGGCTGTATCTTGACTTCAGCGACCTGAAAATGGGTGAGGGAACATTCATCCTGATCGACGGGAGCGGGATCGGAGTTGATGAGCTGAGTTTTGGCTTCTATGATGGAACGTGGATCGAGGCGAACATTGCGAACATCACACTGCCAGAGCCAGAGGTTGATGTCTTCAACAATCAGTCCGATCTCAAGAAAACGTTTGATTCAGGTCGTGTTGTTCTTCCCAATCTGAAGGGCGACCCTTTGTCTTGGTATTACCCTGACGGTTCATGGAGAAAGGTAGCCCGGGAGTCCGATCGCGATTTGGTGGTCTCATTGCCGGACAGCATCATTCACTCGATCCAATGGTCTTTGGAGAAAATGCTCCCCTGGCACGGGATCGAGATCGAAGATGGAAACGGCTGGATCATTGGAAGGCAGATGTGGTGCTCGCGTATCCGGAAGGAGCGCGCGGATCGCAGGGCGGTGGATCGGATTCTCAACCGGCTCCGTCAGGGCCGAATCCCGGCATTGCAGGAGTGGACAGAGAATGAACTGAAGATCTTGGAGGGAGGAGTGCTGAACGATCCTCGGTACCTCTGCCCTCTCTTTGCCTACGCGGCAGTCGATTCCGCGACCGAAGCCTATAGCATCATCCCAAGATTTGCGGATTGGTCCTCCACGCTTCGGACTCTGGCTCTTCAGGGCGGCGGCATCGAGTTTTTGAGCTTGAGCAGAGCCGATCAGAGGTTGTTCTCGTCACTTGTGCTCTATTCTCACTCGCCCTACGACCAAGCCCGGCTGCCGTTCGGTTCAAGACTGGGAGATGGTGTCTCTTTGCACTTCTCATCCGAAGAGCCTGAACGGTGCCATTTGCATGCGGTCGAGACGACCGGGGATGACGGAGCGAAGCACTATTCTCTCGAGGAGGAGCCGCCTGACGCGCCCGCAAAGTCCCGCATCGTGGCCGATTGGACGAGACACTCTCTCAAATTAAGCATCCGCAAAGACGGGCGCACCATCCACGAAAACCTCATCCAATCCCACGAAGTTCAGTTCAATCCCCAGGGACTCAACAAAACTTAAAAAGACCTTTTCGTTGATTCCTGTCAATGGGGTGTAATGGACTTTGTGGTTTTGAAGTCGATCAATTACTGGTCCTACCCCGGCGGGCTCGAAGGGACGCTGGGGCTGGGCGAGTTCTTCGCGAAGGCGAAGAAGCATGGATTTGAGGCCGTCGAGGTCTGCATCGGGCACGAGGGAGTGCTGAACGTCAACACGACCGAGGCAGAGTGCCAGGCGATCCTCGCCGAGGCTGAAAACGCGGGCGTCAAGGTTGCGAGCGTGGCGAGCGGCACCTATTGGGCGCGGGCCATCGGCGACGTGGACGCCGCCACTCGGGCCGCGGCGGTCGAAGACCTCCAAAAGATGCTCCGCATCACAAGCTGGCTGGGATGCAGAACGCTTCTCACGATCCCGGCGGCGGTGGATGTGTTCTTCCTGCCCGACCGCCCGGTGCAGTCTTACGACGAGCTTTATAAGAACGCTTCCGACGGCATCCGCGCGTGTCTTCCTGCCGCGGAAGAAGCCGGAGTGGTGATGGGCATCGAGAACGTTTGGAACAAATTCCTGCTCAGCCCGATTGAGATGCGCGACTTCATCGACTCGTTCGATTCCAAGTTCATCGGCGCGTACTTCGACGTCGCCAACATCCAGCCCTACGGCTATGCCGAGCAGTGGCTCCGCATCCTCGGGCATCGCATCGCGGGCATCCATTTCAAGGACTTCCGCCGCGCGGTCGGCACGGTGGAGGGTTTTGTTGACTTGCTGGAGGGGGACGTGAATTGGCCGGAGGTGATGGCCGCGATCTCGGAGATTGGCTACCAGGGTCCGGTCGTGGCCGAACTCATCCCGCTCTACAAGCACTATCCCGAGGTCCGGTGCATCAACACCTCGACCGCGATGGATCATATTCTCGGCCGCGCCTGAGGACTCACTTTGCTATGATGAAGGGGTGTCGGGCTGATTTCCGACACCCTGATTGACCTGAACTCTGCCATGCTCACCGCACTCTTCGTCATGATCGCCGCCCAGGATAAATTTTCGAACCTGCCCGATTGGGAGAACCCGTTCGTCTTCGGAATCAACAAGGAGGCGCCCCGCGCCACCTCGATCTCCTTCCCCGATCCCAAGTCTGCGTTGAAGGGTTCGCGCGAAGAATCGCCCTACTTCAAATCGCTGGATGGAACCTGGACTTACAACTGGGTTGGCAGTCCGAAGAATCGCCCGCAGGACTTCTACCGGGAAGACTTCGACGACTCGAAATGGCAGACGATCCCGGTGCCGAGCTGCGTGGAGCTCCAGGGCCACGGCATCCCGATCTATACCAACGTCCGCTACCCGCACCAGACGAACCCGCCCTACATCGGCGACACCTACAACCCGGTCAGCAGCTACCGCCGCACCTTCACCGTGCCATCCAACTGGAATGGGCGGGAGACATTCATCACCTTCGATGGAGTTTATGCGGGCTTCTATCTTTGGGTGAACGGTCAGAAGGTGGGCTATAGCGAAGACAGCAAGGGGCCGGCTGAGTTCAACGTCACGAAATATCTGAAACCCGGCGAGAACTTGCTCGCGGTCGAAGTCTATCGCTGGACCGACGGGAGCTACCTGGAAGACCAGGATATGTTCCGCTACAGCGGCATCTTCCGCTCGGTCTATCTGCACTCCGCGCCGAAGGTTCGGGTGCGCGACTTCTTCGCTCTGACCAGCTTCGACAAGGGGACGGGAACGCTCAATCTCAGCGCGAAGCTTGAAAATTTGGGTGAGCCGGTCAGCGGGGGATACGCTTTGGAAGCCCAGATCGTGAACCTCGACGGTTCGTTTGTGACCAGTGCGGAAATGAAGGTGGACGGCGGACGCAAGGAGAAGGGTGTCTTCAGCGAGCCCAAACTTGTCATCGCAGTTCCAAACGCCAAAGCCTGGACCGCCGAAACTCCGAACCTCTACCGACTCCTTTTGACGCTTAAGGACAGCAACGGCAAGACCGTCGAAACCCTGACGAGCCGCATCGGATTCCGCACAATCCAATGGTATGACGGGCAGCTTTGGGTGAACGGGGTCAGCATCAAGTTAAAGGGCGTCAACCGCCATGAAACCGACCCGCGCACGGGACGCACTGTGAGCCGCGAATCCATGCTCAAAGACGTTCTGCTGATGAAGCAGAACAACATCAACACCGTCCGCACCAGCCACTATCCGAACGACCCCTATTGGTACGAACTCTGCGATGAATACGGCCTTTATCTGATGGATGAGGCGAACATCGAGTCGCACGGTATGGGCTATTCCATGGAGCGAAGCCTCGGCAACAACCCGGATTGGGAGCTTCAGCACATCGACCGCGTGACCCGGATGGTCGAACGCGACAAGAATCACGCCTCAATCATCTCCTGGTCGCTCGGAAACGAAGCTGGTCCGGGGCGCAACTTCGATGCCGCCGGGCGCGCCATCAGGGCTCTCGACACCAGCCGCCCGATCCACTACGAACGCTATTGGGAGCCGTGCGACATGGATTCGGTCATGTATCCGAGCGTGGACTACCTCGACCAAGTTGGCGCGAACGGCAGCAAACGCCCCTTCTTCGTCTGCGAATACGCCCACTCCATGGGCAATGCCACAGGCAACCTGCAGGAGTACTGGGATGTCATCGAGAAGCATGACCGCATCATCGGCGCCTGTATCTGGGAGTGGGTGGACCACGCGATCTACAAGAAGACTCCCGATGGACAGAAGGAGTATTTCGCCTACGGCGGCGACTTCGACGACGAGCCGAATGACGGCAACTTCGTCGCCGATGGCATCGTGAACCCCGAGCGTGAGCCGAACGAGAAGCTTTCGATTGTCAAGAAGGTCTATCAATACGCCGAGATTCGCGCGGTGGACCTTGCAGAAGGCAAGATCAAGATTCGCAACAAAAGCTTCTTCACCAATCTGAACGCCTATCAGCTCAAGTGGAAGCTGGAAGTGGATGGAAAGGTGGCGCAGGAGGGCGATCAGCCGATGGAATCGGTTGCTCCGGGGGGCACTTTTGAACTTGCTCTGCCGCTCCAAAAACAGGTTCTTCAACCTGGGCAGGAGGCGTTCCTGCGTGTTTCATTGAACCTTCGCGAGGATGAGAACTGGGCGAAGGCGGGCCACGAGGTCGCCTGGGAGCAGATGGCGATGCCGCTCGAAAGCGACACTCTTGTGCGGCGGCTAAGCTCCTTCGACAATCTCGATGTTCAGGAGACGAGCGGCGAATACATCGTTCGCGGCAAGGATTGGCAGGTCGTCATCGGCCGCGAGACGGGAACCATCGAACGCATGATCTACGGCTCCAAGAAGGTCGTCACGGGCGGTCCCCGCTTCAACGGCTATCGCGCCCTCGGCGACAACGACATGTGGATGAAGCAGAACTGGCTGACCAGCGGCCTCAGCCAGATGGGGCACAACCTGCGCTCCATCAACCTGCAAAAGCTTGCCGACAACGCCGTGCGTATCGAGTGCGAGGTGGAGAGCGTTGGGTTCAAGGGCACGGGCTATCTTCATCACGTCGCCTACACGATCTTCGGAGACGGCAGCGTCCGCGTGGACAACCAGTTCACCCCCGTCGGCACCCTGCCGCAGATGCCGCGCTACGGCATCCGGTTCTTCGCTGGAGAAGGTCTGAGCCAATTCACCTGGTTGGGACGCGGCCCGGGCGAGAGCTATCCCGACCGCAAACTGAATCAGGACATCGGGCTTTGGAACGGCACGATTGAGCAGCAGTACGTCTCCTACGTGCGCCCGCAGTTCAACGGAAGCAAAGAGGAAGTCCGCTGGGGAGCGCTAACAGACGGCCAAGGGCGCGGACTGCTGATCCAATTCGACACTCCGCTTGCCATGCAGGTGAGCCGTTACACCGACGAGCAGCTCGATGCGGCGCGGCACTACGTCGGCGAGAAGAAACGCTACAACGAACTGATTCCGCGCAAGGATGTTGTCGTGACTCTCACTGCCGCGCAGCAGGGGCTCGGCGGCGCAAGCTGCGGTCCTGGTCCGCTTGGAATCTATCTCTGCCGCTCGGAGGCATTCAGCTTCGCCTACACCCTGCGGCCCTATCTCGGGCCGGAAGAGGCGCGGGAAACGCTGCCTTCTCTTCCGATGCCTAGAATGAGCAGAGATGAACAGGGGATGGTGACGGCTGCTGCGCCCCCGGGCGTGGCTGTCCGGTACACGCTGGATGGCTCGCCGCCGAATGAGTCGTCTCCCGTGCTTTCCCGCAGCCTTTCGCTGCCCGATGCGTTCCGCCTGCGGGCGGCGGCATTTGCCGAGGGATTCGTGCCGAGCCCGACGGCAGAGTTGTCCGGCGCAAAGCTGATTCCGTTCAAACGGCTCGACCGCTCTGCGATGAAGGCGACCGCGACCAGCGTGGACCCCACCGAAGGCGATCCGATGCAGGTGCTGGATGGCAGATCCGAAACGTATTGGCATTCCAAGTGGTCGGGAGGAGAAGACCCCCACCCCCACGTGCTCACGATCGACCTGGGTGGACAACAGGAGCTCATCGGCTTCGAAGCTCTCCCGCGCCAAAGCCAGGCCAACGGAAGGATCGCGCAGTGGGAAGTTCAGACGAGCCTTGATGGAACGAATTGGACGACGATGGCCAAAGGTGTCTGGGGCAACACCAACCAGGCGCAGAGGGTGTTTTTTGATGGGCCGGTGGACGCCAAATACATCCGCCTCCGTGCCCTCAGCGAGGTCAATGGCGAGAAATTCGCGTCGTTGGCCGAGTTCTTCCCGCTCGGATCGTGAGGGTGGAGCCGATCCCCTGATTCAGCCGGCACTCGGCAGGGTCAGGGGACGAGTCTTCGGACTCCAGATCGCGGCGAGAAGGCCTTCACACTCGAACCGTTCTTCGCTCACAAAGGTTTCGTAGCCTTCGATTTCGTCCAAAACGACTTGGCTGACGGCCATCGTGCCGGGTTCGGAGTATTTCTGCAGATGGGCGCAGACGTCGATGACGTGGGCGAAGTTGACGCTGCTCGCATCCTGACCCGCTGCCCCAACTCGTCCCGCGTGGAGGCCAGCGCGAAGCTGGATGGGGGACTTGGTCTTGTTGCGGAAGGCGTTGAATTCAAACAGTCCCGCCATGATCGCGCGGCCTGCGGTGAAGGCGTGGGCGGATTCTTCGAAGACACAGATCACGCCATCGCCTGCGGTGGAATGAATGCGTCCCCCGTGCTTGGCGGCGACCATCTCAATGTAGCGGTGGTACTCAGAGAAGGTGTATTCGATTGCGATTGTGTCGTTGTCCGCCTTCATGCGTGTGGAACCGACGATGTCCAGGCTGAGGAATGCGGCGTGCTTCTCATCCGAGCGCAGACGATCCTGAATCTCCACGAGCTGCTGGACCAGCGCCTGCCGCTCGCTTTGGGCATCACGCAGTCCGAGAGCCGACTGGACGGCGCGGACGATGGAGTGCCCGATGATGCCCGCGACGATTCCACCCGCCACCCAGGCGATGAGCACGGGCCAGGCCATCTCGTGCGGCATCCAGGGCATGAAGATGGTCGTGACGGTCGCGAAAAGCTGGTACGCGAAGTAGTAAACCAGCCCGCTCAGCCCGCCCAGCATCCCGCTTGTCTTTCGGTCCCGCGCCAGGCTGGCCGCGACGATGGATCCGACCATCGCCATGATCGCAACTGATCGCAAAAGCTGGTCGCCCACTCGGATCGTTCCGGCAAAGTAGCCCATGAACGCTCCCGCGACGCTGAAAAGAGTGGTTTCCGCCGTTCGCCGAACTCGAGAATCCATCGACAGAAGCGAATCTCGCATCCGTTCAACAATGTTCTTGCGGGGAGCGGCTTGACTGAGTTCCGAGTTGAGGACGACGGCGCGGACGAGGTCAAGAGGAGCGCCGGTGGCTTCAGAAACAGCCTCGACTGCGGCATCATCCAGCGCGCCCGCCTGTCGCAGTCGGGCGGCGAGAATCGTCATCTCGGCGACTCGATCCGACGAGATGATTTGATCCGAAGAGCGGGTGTCCTGCTCCAGAGCCACTTGACAAGAGTTTACAGCCCAAAAGCAGACCGGATTCGATCTTTGATCGAATCCCGGTCGTTCAGCCTGGAATTATTCCGCGCAGCCGGTGGGCGGTGGCGGAGGGCCGGAACTCACTTCGAGCACGATGGCGTTGGCGGGCAGAGTCGCCGTTGCTCCATTGAAGGAGGGAAGATCAGCCGCACAGCTCACATCGCCTGTGTTGAAGTAGGTGCTGGAGTAGCGGAGGATTTTGTACAGTCGGAACTGGTTCAAAGAGTTGTTGGCGTTGATCTGATCCAAGCTCGTGTTGTTGAGATTGAACTTGCGCGCCGCGGTTGTCGTGTAGATTTTGAACGCGCCCGTCCCGGAGCAGAGCGCTGATCCGATGCGGTTGCCGTTGGTGTCGTAAACATCAACCTGCAGGAATTTCACTGCGCGCGAGCCTGTGAGGGTGCGGACATTGCCCTGAACCACCGCAGTCTGGGTGGTGTAACGGCATTCCTGAGTCAAAGTTCGCGGAACTCCGGCGATCGTGACGTTGCCGGAGACTTGGAAGAAGCCAGTTGCGGCGCTCCCTGTCATGTTGCGGTTTGCATCAACAACCACTCCGGCGCCGCCATTCACAGAAACTCCTGTTGTGGACAGCGTGGTCTTGTTGCCCAGACTGTCATAGCCTGCGGCTTGAACCTTGACCGTTGTGCCAGGGCGCAGGTTGAGCGGATCGACCGGAACGCCGGAACCATCCTGAAATTCAAGATAGAAGCCAGGGAAAGCCGTTGCCGCGCCGAGGCTTGTGTTGCTTCCGCCTCCGCCGCCATTGCCTCCGGCATTGCCGCCTGCGTTGGCTCCACCGCCCCCGCCTCCTCCCCCGCCGCCACCGCAAGCGATGGCGAGAACAAGCACAAACGCCACGAGGAAGTGGCCCGCTGATCCGAATTTCATCTTCATCCGATTTCCGCCTTTTTCACCGACTGGCTCGAAAAGCCCGCCGGAAAGAGCTCCGCTAAATTGTAGTCCACACGGCTCTCATCACCGACGCAGATCACCTGAACTTCCTCAGGCTTCGGCGCAAATTCCAAGAGCACCTGCCGGCACGCGCCGCAGGGAGTGCCCCCGTCGCGTGTGACCACGGCGACCGCCTGAATCTCTCGACAGCCATCCGCGATCATCGCCGCAACTGCATTCCTCTCCGCGCAGACTGTCAGTCCGTACGATAGATTCTCGATATTGCAGCCAGAATAGACACGACCGTTGGCTCCAAGCACGGCCGCGCCCACGTGATAGACGGAATAAGGGGCGTAGGCGTTCGCACGACTTTTCCTCGCCTGCTCGATCAGCGCTTCAATCATTTTAGTTTTGCGATGGTTACTCCGGAGCCGCCTTCGTGCGGATCGCCCTGGCGGAAGCCTTGGACTCGGGGATGGCTGCGCAGAAGTTCTTGAGTGACCTTTCTCAGAATCCCCTCTCCCTTGCCGTGGACGATTCGGATGAGCGGCATTCCGCCCAGCACGGCGTCATCGATGAATTTTTCCAACTCCAGTTCCGCATCCTCCGCTCGCATCTGGCGAAGCTGAATTTCGTGGGTGACCGTCTGGGTTTTTTCGAAGGTGAGGCTGCTGCCTTTCGCTGTCCGGGGTTTGGTCTTTGGTTGATCCAGGACTCGAAGCTGCTCCAATTTGACCTGCATCTTCATCATGCCGACCTGCACCATTGCCCGGCCCCCTTTGGGGTCTTCGACGACGGTGCCATTCTGGTCAAACCCTTCGACGCGAACGGACATTCCTTTTTCGATCTTTCCGACGGGCTGTTTGGGTTTCGGCTTTTCAACGGGTTTGATCTCGCGGACGAATTCCTGGCCGACATCCTGGAGGCTCTTGAGCTTTTCCCTCGCTTTGTCAATGCCCTTCTGGGTCGGATCCTTTTTGACGGTCTCAAAGATGTCAGCCGCTTCGAGCCTGATCTGGCGGAGCAGTTCCTGCAGTTCAGTCGCTGTCTGCTCCCGCACTTTTCGCCGAGTCTCCTCCGCCTGGGCGATCTTTTCCTCGGCTTCCTTTTCGACTCTGGCGAGGCTGGAGGCGAGGCGGTCGGCGCGGCCTTGGGCTTCCCGGGCGCGCTTTTGGCTGTCCTCCAAGTTTTGGATCATCAGTGCGATGTCTCGTTCTTGAGTGGTATATCCCGCCTCCGCCGCTTCGATCACATCTGCCGGAATTCCGTAGCGCGATGCAATCTTGAGCGCATGGCTGGAGCCGGGTGTGCCGACCATCAGGCGGTAAGTGGGGCGCAGGCTCTTCTGATCAAACTCCATGGAGGCGTTCAGAAATCCCTTCTCGTTCGCCGCAAATAGCTTGAGTTCGCCATAGTGCGTGCTCGCCATGATCTTCGCGCCCTTGCGTTGGAATTGGAGCAGCAAGGCTCGCGCCAGGGCCGCGCCTTCTTGCGGATCCGTTCCGGCGCCGATTTCGTCAAAGAGCACGAGTGCATCGGGCTTGAGTTGATTGAGCGCCTCGGCGATGTTCTTGATGTGTCCGCTGAAGGTTGAAAGTGACTGCTGCAGCGACTGCTCGTCGCCGATGTCCGCCCAGAATTGGGTGAAGCATCCGATCTTGACTTCGCTTGCTGGGGGCATCAAACCCGCTTGAGCCATGGCCGCGAAGAGGCCGACCGTCTTGATGCTGATCGTCTTGCCGCCCGTGTTGGGCCCGGTGATCAGGATCGCATCCACGCTCCGGCCCAGTTCGAGGCTGAGGGGAATGGCGACGGATTTGTCGAGCAAAGGATGCCGACCGTTGCTGATCTGAATCCAAGAACCTTTTTCTGCGATGGGGACGCATCCGCCGGTTGCCGAACCGTGCCGCGCCTTGGCGACGATCAAATCAAGTTCTTGGGCCGCTTCGAGGCCATCGCGCACTCCCGCCGCCTTTTTGCCGACTTCGGCAGAGAGCTTGCGGAGAACCTTTTCTTCTTCGGCCCGTTCCTGGGCTTCAGCCTCGCGAAGTTCGTTTCCGAGTCTGAGCACATCTTCGGGTTCGACATAAACGGTCTGCCCGCTCATCGACGAGTCGTGGACGATGCCCTTGATCTTGCCCTTGTTCTCCGCTTTGAGCGGAATGACGTACCGCCCATTGCGGGTCGTGTAGATCGGGTCGCTGAGCAGTTCTCTCGTCTTGCCGCCAAGGTAGCTCTGGAGACGTTCGAGAATTCGTTGACCCAACGATCCTTTGCGGCTTCGGGCCGATGCGAGGGCGGGGCTCGCTTCGGACTTCACCATTCCGTCGGATTCCAGAGAACTGAGAAGCACATCCTCCAAGCGGGCCTCGTAGGGAAGCCGCGACCCGAGGAGCCAGAGCTTGGGCCATTCCGTCTGGCGGGATTCGAGCGGTTTTTTGGCTTCGCGCATCACCTGGAGCGCCTGACCGATCCAGTAGAGGCTCTGTCCATCCAGAACCCCTTCCTTCTCGGCGCGGATCAGCGCATCTCGGGTGTCCCTCACCCCGCGAAGGGTGATCGGGGAAAAAGCGAGCAGATCCCACGCCTCTCCGGTTCGTTCGATCTCGAACTGAACTCCGGCGGGCTCCAAACGGGGCATGAGCTCAAGCGCGAGGGCACGTCCGCCGGGCGTTTCACACTGCTCGGCCAACTGGGCGCGTACCGCGTCGAATTCAAGCACCCGCAGGGCGTGCATCCTTCAATTGTATCTGGCGGGATTTCGTTGGGAAGGGCAGATCGTCGTCAAGTCCGTCAATAGGACCCTGGCGGGCTCGCGCGTAGGATGAGAAGCATGATCGCTCTTGTTGCCGCATTGGCCTTGGCGCCGCACGAAACCATCACCCTTCTGCCGACCGATGACGTCTGGGTGTATCCCCACGCCCAAGATCAGAGCAGCGATCCATTTCTGCGGGTCTGGGGTGGAAGCGAGGGTGCGGTGGGCTTCATCGACCAGGGCGAGTTCACGTTCAGCTACTCCTGCCTGCGATTTGAGCTTCCCGAGGGATTCGACGCCAGCAAGATTGAGTCGGCCCGCCTTGTCCTCCATTCGATCCCCACTGTGTCTTGGACGGCCAAGGATTCGGAGGACAATCCGATCGAGGCCCGCAAGCTGGACCGCGATTTCACCGAGAAGGCCTGGGAGTTCTCCAAGAGCGCGACCGTCATCCCCAAGGCGGGAGATCAGCAGATTTTTGGCACCGGCAAAGGCGAACCCGCAGGAGGCGAGAAGCCGATTCCGTTCTACGTGGACCTGCTGAAGGGCAAGGGAGATTTCAAGGCGTATCTTGGCGCCAACCGCATCGTCCGCCTCGCCCTCACCACCAAGATGGCTCCCGAAGACATGGGTGAAGGACGACTTTACAAGTTCTACAGCCGTCAGACCGAGGATGAGAAGCTCAAGCCGAGGCTTGAAATTGTGGTCGACTGAATCGACTGAGCCAAAACAAAAAAAGAGGG